>JBAXTR010000099.1:0-7282 GCA_037130095.1 Methanomicrobiales archaeon | reverse complement strand
CCTCATCGGTTTCGATAATGATGGGAACATGGATCGATTTCATATACACATCATCAGTATTCATGCATTAATTCTTTTTTGCACAATTACTCTCTCCCCGATCTTTTGTGGACGGGGACTTGGCAACGGTATCGGGCTTGGCACCGTGAAGCGGATCATTGAGGCACTCGGCGGGAAGATCTGGGTGGAATCGGAAGGAGCCGGGAAAGGGACAACGTTCTGGTTTACGATTTCCTGATGCAGGGAAACAGGCACGAATAAGAACATGATAACCGCAGGACTCCGGATTCCTGACATTGATAATATGACCTCCCAGGGGTTCGTGGGATATCTATATATAGTCACTTCTGGTATGGAATGCTAGTTACACCTGTTGCACGATATTGATTCATTATAAACCTGGTAAAACACCGCAGGGAGGAATGGACCTGATGAAACTTGATACCCGTAAAATACTGTCGCTTCTTGTCATACCGGTGTATCTTATCATTATCGCAATAATTCTTGATCAAAATATCTGGACACCATTCAACAGCCCGGTCCTCCTCCTGTCCTTTAACTCGCTGTTTTTGGGGATTATCCCCCTGTATGTTGCCTATATTGCCTATAAATCCTTCAGGGTGAGCGGGTCAATGGGTGTGCTGTTACAGGGGGCCGGCATGCTGATGATAGGATTAGGTGCTATCGCGGCCGGTATGGTTGGTTTAATGCCCGATTCCATGAATGTAAACGTGGCCCTCCACAATACCAGTTTCTGCATCGGTGCTTTTCTCCAGCTCGCTGGAATCCTTGTAGCACTGTCAGGTCAGGCGAAGGAGCAGAAACCGGGGAGTATTGCATTGATCGTATCGATCTATGGTGCATGTTGCATTTTTCTCGTCTCTTTTGCCTTTACGGTTGTATCTGGTCTGGTCCCCCCTTACTTTATTACAGGGTCGGGTTACACAGTCCTGCGGCAACTGGTCATAACTGATGCAATTGAATTCCTTGTACTGTCCGCCGCGCTTCTTATCTGGCTGTATTTCCGGAAGCGCGAGGATTTTTTCTTCTGGTATTCTGTCGGGCTTGCCTTGATCGCTATCGGACTAGTCGGTGCTACCTTCAACCCGGTGCTCGGCAGTCCGCTCAGCTGGGTATCCAGGTCAGCACAGTACCTCGGGGCCTGTTACGTACTCCTTGCATTTATCACCCTTAATTGTAGGGCAGAAAAAACAGGTATACCGCTCGAAGACATATTTGCCCGGTTCTTTGGTGAATATGAGGCAAGTTACAAGATACTCGTCGAGAATGCGAAAGACGCCATCGTGGTCTTTGATTCGTCTGACCGGGTGGTCGTGTGGAATCCCGCTGCAGCGAATATGTTCGGGTACAGTCCCTCTGAAGCAATAGGGTCGTCTTTTATGCAGATGGCAATCCCTGAACAGTTCAGCGATACAATGAAGAACTACATGGGTGCCCGACCCCGTGAAACGGGTCCTGCCGCATATAGATCCCAGGATATTATTGCCCGGCGTAAAGACGGGAGCACTTTTCCTGTGGAACTGACGTTGTCATGGCATAAGGTGGGAGGCATAACTTTCAGCACCTGTATCCTGCGTGACGTGACGGATCGTAAACGGGCAGAAGAGGCACTTAAAGAAAGTGAAGACCGGTTCCGGAAGATTTTCGAGAACTGCCCGATTGGCATGGTACTCGTTACACCGGATTTCCGGTTTCTTTCCGTTAACCCGGCCTGGACAGCCATGACAGGTTACCCGGAGGAGGAACTGCTGAAGATGTCCTTTAAGGACATCACGCACCCCGACCATATTGCCGGGGATCTCCAGCATATGCGTGAACTGGTAGCGGGAACGGTCCCGGTCTACAGCACACAAAAACGGTATGTCAGGAAAGACGGGAGTATCCTCTGGGGGTTACTCAGGGTGACAACGATCCGGGATAACAATGGTTCGCTGCGCTATTTCGCCGCCCAGGTCGAGGATATCACTGAACGCCTGGGTGACCAGGAGAAACTTACCTTTGCCAAAGAGTATGCTGAAACACTGATCAGTAACGCAAACGCGATGATTATCGGGCTCGATACCAACGGCATGATTACGACCTTCAACCAGGCTGCAGAACTGACCACCGGGTATACCGCTGCCGAACTGGCAGGACGCAACTGGTTCGAGGTAATCGTACCAAAAGACCGGTACCCGCAGGTCTGGGAAGAGTTCACCAAGCTGAGAGCCGGAGGCCTTCCGGAACATTTTGAAACCCCCATCCTGACGAAATTCGGCGTGGAACGTTACATTGTCTGGAGAAACAGGGAGATCCGCAGAAAGGGTGAGATTGTCGGGACGATCTCGTTCGGCATCGATATTACCGATCGTAAGCAGGCAGAAGACGCAGAACGTGACTTTAGTACCTATAACCGGGGCCTTATTGAGGCAAGCATCGACCCGATGGTAACGATTAGCCATGATGGAAAGGTCCAGGATGTTAATACTGCTACAGAAATGGTAACCGGCCTTTCCCGGCATGAACTGATCGGTACTGATTTTTCTGATTATTTCACCGAACCGGAGGAGGCACGCGAAGGGTACAAGCAGGTCTTTTCAGAGGGAAAAGTTATTGACTACCCGCTTGAAATCCGGCACCCGGACGGAAATATTACTCCTGTCCTCTACAACGCAACCGTATATCGTGACAGCAAAGGGAACATCAAAGGGGCCTTTGCAGTAGCAAGGGACATCACCGAGCGAAAACATTCCGAATTGGAACGGGAACACCTGGTGCATGAACTCGAATCGAAAAACACCGAGCTCGACAGGTTCAACTACACGGTATCGCACGACTTAAAAAGCCCGCTCATCACGATAAAGGGATTTTTAGGTTATCTCGAAAAGGATTTGCAGACGAATGATACTGAACATACCCGTGCGGATGTCATGCGCATAGCAGAAGCAGTGGGAAAGATGGAGCGGCTGATTTCCACCCTGCTGGAACTGTCGCGGAGCGGGAAAAGTGTTGATACCCCGGTTATAATCACCTTGACAGAACTTGCCCATGAGGCTGCAGGATTACTTGACGTGTCCCTGAAGGCCCGCAGTATTTCACTAACAATCGATGAAAATCTCCCGGTTGTCTCCGGGGACCGGGAACGTCTCCTGCAGGTTATGACCAACCTGATTGAAAATGCGGTCAAGTTTATGGGTGACCAGAAAGAACCTGTTGTGCAAGTTGGTGTCCGGACAGAAGCAGCAGGGCAGGCTTTTTTCGTCCGGGACAACGGGCTGGGTATCAGGAAAGAAGACCAGCCGAAGATCTTCAGGCTGTTTGAACGGCTGAACCCTGATATTCCCGGTACCGGTATCGGGCTTGCAACCGTGAAGCGGATAATCGAGGCACACGGGGGTAAGATCTGGGTGGAATCAGAAGGAGCCGGGAAAGGGACAACCTTCTGGTTTACCCTACCCCGGGAAAATAAAAAGAATGGCGCTGAATTAGGGGGGACCGATGGCACCCGCTAAAAAGAATGAACAACACGAGGATAACGCCCGTGAGGTCAGGGAGACAGTTGAAAAGCAGTCCTCCCGGGATCAGGGGATTTTCCCGGGATACGACGGGCGGACGCCTGAACAACTCATCCAGGAACTCCAGGTACACCAGATTGAGCTTGAGACACAGGCAGAGGAACTCCGGAGGGTCCAGCAGGAACTGGAGAAGTCCCGATATCAGTACATCGACCTCTATGACTTCGCCCCGGTCGGTTACCTGTCGTTAAACGAAAAAACAATCGTAACCAGGGCAAATCTCACCGCTGCAACGCTCCTTGGTGCCGGGCGGAAGGACCTCATTAACCACGGTTTCGGTCTTTTCATTGGTCAGGACTGCCTTGAAACATGGGACCAGTATTTCCTCACCCTGTGCAGGGACGCAGAAAAACACGTCATTACCCTCACGATCAGGAGGGGTGACGGGACGACGTTCCCGGCCCGTCTTGAAGGCTCGAGATTTTCCCCTGATAGCTCCTCCGCCATTATCCGCCTGGTGATTAGTGATATTTCGGATATTGTTAAGGTTCAGGAGGAACTGCGTGAACGGGAGGCCCTGGTCCAGGCACTCATGGACTCCCCGGTTGATTCTGTCCTCCTCTTGGACATGGATGGCATCATTATCGATGCAAATGAGACCCATGCCAGGAAGCACAACCTGGCTGTTGAAACAATGCGTGGGAGAAACGTCTATGACCTGGTCCCGCCAGACCTGGCAGCGTCACGGAGGGGCCGGATTGAGGAGGTAACCCGAACGGGAACAGAAGCCCGTTTCCAGGACCGGCGGGCGGATTACTGGTTTGATAACTCCGTCTACCCGATCCGTGATACTACGGGAAATATTACCCGCATTGCCATTCTGGCCCGGGACATTACCGGTTTAAAACGAATGGAGGATGAATTACTCACCAGTCACCACCGGCTGGAATCCGCCATGGCGGCAGGAAACATCGCATGGTGGGAGATGGACTGCAGCACCGGGAAGGTATTATTCAGCAGGCGCAAGGCAGAAATGCTGGGGTTCCCACCAGAACAGTTTTCCCACTATTCGGATTTCACCAGGCTGCTCCATCCTGATGATTATGAACCGACCATGCAGGCGATGCGGGACCACCTCTCCGGTGCAAAAGGGAAGTATGATGCCGAATACCGGATACGCACCAGCAACGGGGAGTACCGATGGTTCCATGATATCGGGGGGGTATCAGAGTCTGATCATTCAGGTACCCCGTTAAGGGCAACAGGTCTTGTAGTTGATGTTACTGAACGCAAACACCTTGACAGCGTACTCGAAGAAAGTGAACAGCGGTACCGGGGACTGATCGATGGCGTCCCGGACTATATCCTCGTGCACCGGAATGGTACAATCCTGTTTGTAAACCCTGCCGCAGCGAATGTCCTTGGTAACGATGCACCAGCCATAGTCGGGACTGATATTTCGGGATATATCGCGCCTGAATCGCAGCCCCTTGTTGCTGAAATGATTCTGAAGCGGGCTGCCGGCGAGACGGTCCCCCCGTATGAAATTACCATCATCCCCCGGGAGGGTGTTAAAAGGGTTACAGAAGTGCATGGTTCACTGATAATGTATGATGGGCGACCGGTATCCCTGAATGTTCTCTCCGACATTACCGAACGGAAACAGGCAGAACAGATACAGGAACGCCTGTTCAACGATATTCAACAAAAAAATATCGAACTGGAACGATTCACGTACACCGTATCGCACGACCTGAAAAGCCCGCTCATCACGATCAAGGGTTTCCTCGGATACCTTGAAAAAGACGCACTTGCCGGGGATATTGCACGGCTTCACGATGACATCGCCAGGATCCATGCAGCAACCAGTAAAATGGAGGATTTTATCACCTCGCTGCTCGAACTCTCGCGGGTTGGCAGGATTGTCAACCCACCGGTCAGCGTATCGCTTGCATTCCTTGTGCAGGAAGCAGTGGAAGCCCTTCATGCAGAAATCGACCAGCGGGGCATTCGGCTCATTATCCCCGGCGACCTTCCGGAAGTATATGGTGACAAGGTGCGCCTGCAGCAGGTGATGACCAACCTCATCGGCAATGCCGTCAAGTTCATGGGCGACCAGGAAGAGCCGGGGATCGAAATCAGTGCTTCACATAACGGGGGCGAGGTAATCATCTGCGTGCAGGACAACGGTACCGGCATCGCACCTGAAAACCGGGATAAAATCTTCTCGGTCTTCACGCGGTTAAACCCGGCCGTCCCGGGCGCCGGTATCGGGCTTGCCCTCGTCAGGAGGATAGTGGAGGTGCATGGCGGTACGTGCAGGGTGGAATCTGCAGGATTAGGGCAGGGAAGTACGTTCTGCTTCAGCCTGCCGGAAAAGCCCCAAAATGACCAGTAAACCGGTCCTGGATCTAAATCAGAGCCAGTTGCTCAACCAGGTGCTTGGAGAAAGGAGGCTGGACTGGCAGCAGGACAGGATATGCGGATGATACCAAAACACCACGAAACGGGTGGAGCCACTGCTCATTTTCCCTGGTTTCAACAAACCCTGAAAACCGGAAAACGTACCTGTCTGAAACGAATACCCCGGAAGGAGTATATCACATGACGCCAGATACCGAAAAAAGCGCTGGTAGCAGACCATTGAACAATTCTCTGACGTTTCCAACCCCGCAGAAGGGATGGCTGCCACTGATCCTTATTATCGGTCTGACCATCGTCATCTTTATCGTCAGCATCATTTCGCTCCTTTCCGGCTGGCAGACGATTTTCCAGAACCTGTTCTATTTCCCGATCATCCTCGCGTGCGTGTATTACGTGAGGCGGGGCTTTGTCTTCTCGGTGGTCCTTGCGTGCAGCTATTTTGTCCTGATGGCCATCTTCTCCAATGACCTGGTTGTGCTTGAGGGGGCTCTTATCAGGGTGCTGATCTTCATCCTTGTCGCAGGGGTCATCACCTACCTGTCAATGATCAGGATACGGGCGGAAGACGCGTTAAAGGAGAGCAAGGGACGTTATCGCTCATTGTATACAGACAGCAAGGATGCCATCATGATAGTGTCGCCTGAGCAGGGATTCCTTGCTGCGAACCCTGCAACTATCCGCTTATTCGCCTGCCGTGACGAGCAGGACTTTACAGGCCATACACCTGCGTCCCTGTCCCCTGAGTACCAGCCTGACGGGCTTTCATCAACAGGCAAGTCCCGGGAAATGATGCGCCTGGCTCTCGAGAATGGTTCTCATTTCTTTGAGTGGACCCATCGCAGGGTAGATGGGACTGATTTTCCGGCCACGGTACTCCTTTCCCGGGTCGAAAGTGGTGGTAAGCAACTCCTGCAGGCTACCGTCCGCGACATCACCGAACACAAACAGATAGTGGAGGTGTTGCGGGAGAGTGAAGCCCGGTTCCGCACCATTATAAACTCGATGCAGTTTGGCATTGTCATCATCGATGCACATACCCATACAATTCTTGAGGCAAATCGTAAATCTCTTGAAATGATTGGCGGTAGTAATGAATCGGCGATAGGTTCGGTGTGCCACCGCTTTATCTGTCCTGCTGAAACCGGCCGATGCCCGGTTACGGACCTGGGGCAAACGGTTGATTCTTCTGAACGTGTCCTTCTCACCATGCGGGGGGAAAAGATACCCATCCTCAAGAGTGTTATCAAAATGATGCTGGGAGGAAAAGAGGTACTGGTTGAATCCTTCATTGACATCAGCGAACGCAAAGAGGCAGAAGAAGCGCTTCGTGAAACAACGGAATA
>JBAXTR010000098.1:0-7331 GCA_037130095.1 Methanomicrobiales archaeon | reverse complement strand
TTTTGAAAGGGCATTTTCATGGTCCGGGTGTGAACTTCCTGTTCATGTGCGTTTCTACAGAGCCCAGAAAGGGACAATTCTCCTGTTTTCAGAATATCGGGAGACGGGTCATTATTCCTGATTTACCTGCTCAATATTTTTATATACTTGCGATTTTATTATACCTTGTATATCAAAATATCCGGTTACCGTGCATAGTTTTACCGGGATCCGGCGTTACCTGATAATTAATAACGGGAGTTTGAGAAACCCCTGAAAAATATCCGAAGTACTACGTGATCATATGATCCGGACTCCCGCAGATATTCTGATCGTAGAAGACGAAGTGGTAATTGCAATGGAGATTGAAGCGTCCCTCCAGGAGTTCAATTACCATGTTATCGGATCAGTACCAAGCGGGGAAGAGGCACTGCTCCTGGTTGCAGAAAAAAAACCTGACCTTGTCCTGATGGATATTGGTCTTCGGGGAGATATGGACGGGATTGCCACGGCAGATAAGCTGTACAGGCTGTTCCGGGTCCCGGTCATTTTTCTTACGGGGCGCCTGGACTCAGGTATTCTTGAAAAAGCCCTGGAATCACAACCTTTCGGGTACCTGGTAAAACCCGTTGGAACCGGGGAATTATCCGCAGCAATTGAAATTGCCCTCTACAAACACAGGGCATTTATTGCTGAAGAAGAAGTTCGACACGAACTGTCAAAACTGCAGGTTATGGATCATATCACCCAGTACGAAATATATAACAAGACAATGGTTATCCAGGGCTATATCGATCTCCTTCGCAAGGGAAACGTCACAGGTGGTTCACCGGAACAATATTTTGAAAAAATTACAGAATTAATCCGGCATATACAACGACGTATCCTCTTCGAAGGTGAATTCAGTAAAATCGGGCAAAAAAAGGCGGAGTGGCAGGAGATCAGGACCCTGGTAAACAATGCCAGGTTCCCGCGGGCACCCCCGGGTTTTGTGTATGAAATTAAAACGGGACCACTGGAAGTCCATGCCGACCCGCTTATGTCCCGTGTCTTTATGCAGTTATTTGAAAATTCAGTCACTCATGGAAAACATGCTGACCAGATCTCGATATCGTTCTCTATTGAAGATGAAACCGGAATTCTGACGATCGCTGATAATGGCTGCGGGATTTCCGCTCCCGAAAAATCCAAGATATTTTCCCAGGATACCGGGCAGATTGGGGGGAAAGGATTATTTCTCGTAAAAGAAATCCTCGCTATAAGTAACATGACTATTCAGGAAACGGGGGTCGCGGGAGAAGGGAGCAGGTTCGAAATCCGAATCCCTCCGGGACGTTACCGGCTTAAACCTTAAAACGGGCGGGTGTTTTTTGATGTATTTGGAAAAAAACCAGAACCTTCAGACAATAATCATTATTCTTGCGGCAATATCGTTCATCCTCGCTGAACTGGTGATATATTTCGTTGCCGGCCAGACGAACCTGATCATCACGAACCTGTTTTATATCCCGGTCATCCTTTTCGCATTCCGGTACCCAAGGTATGGAGTTCTCACCGGGTTGATATTTGGCGCCTGCTACCTGCTCCTCGTATCGTATATCACGTATCCCTCAACAACCGAGTTGATCCCATCGTTCATGCAATTTTATGTATTTATTACGATCAGTGTCATCATTTCGTCAGTTTTGACGAGGACCAGCCTGAACCAGGCGAAATACGAGAGTATTTTTAAGTTCAGCGGGAATGCAATCTGTCTCGTGGATAAAAAATCCCATACTATTGTTGAAATGAATCCCGGGTTCCACGCTCTCCTTATTATCCCAAAAGAAGCAGCCATTTCCCGATCTATCGATGATTACTTTCCCGACCAGGAATTCCGGGAACTGATATTTGAAAACCTTGAACGTCAGCACAGCGTAGAAAATGTTGAAGGCAGGGTACAGAAAACAGACGGGACCCTTGTGAGTGTACTCCTGAATGCGAGAAATTTTGAAGATTATAACCTTATCCTGATCAATCTTACTGATATCACGAAACCGGAAACTGCCCTTAAAATAAGCGAAAATAGATACCGCACCCTTGTTGAAACAGCCCAGGAAGGTATCTGGGTAGTGGACCACGATGGCCTGACACGATATACAAACCCGAAAATGACTGAAATGCTCGGCTATTCAGAAACAGAAATGAAAGGGAAGACCTATTTTGATTTTATGGATACTACAGACCGGCAGGCAGCGGGGGATATGATCGCGGCAGGTGGAAATGCGGGGCAGATCCAAGACCGCGAGTTTGCATTTACCAGGAAAGACGGGTCCCGTATCCTCACCCGTTTTACGACGTCTCCCATCATGGACATGGATAACTCTCCCGCTGGGGAACTGGCACTGGTATCAGATATCTCTACGATAAAAGAACATGAAAAAGAGTTAAAATCCTCGCTTGAAGAGAAATCTGTCCTGATTATGGAGATACATCACCGGGTCAAAAACAATCTCCAGATTATTTCCGGGCTTATCAGGCTCCAGTCCAGGTATATAACCAATGAACAGGCAGTATATGCGTTGCGCCAGTGCGAGGCCCGAATCGGTACGATGGCACTGGTCCATGAAAGCCTGTACCAGTCGGGTAGTCCTGCAAACATCAATGCAAGGTCCCATATTACAAAACTGGGAAATATGCTCCTTTTGTCCCACGAATACGGCTCAAAAATCCGGATGGCGTTTGATGTGGATGATATACCAATCGATATGAACCTGGCCGTTCCGGCGAGCCTTGTTATTAATGAGCTTGTCCTGAATTCCATTAAATATGCATTTCCCGGGAAAGACCAGGGTACGATCAGGATTAGCCTTCACCAGGAACCAGATAACCAGTTGTCCCTCGCGATCGGGGACGATGGCATCGGTCTTCCCGAAGAATTCGATATCAAGGAGATAAACACCCTCGGGTTGAAGCTGGTGACGAGACTCGTGAGGGACCAGCTGAAGGGGACCATTGATATCAAACGTCATAAGGGCACCGAGTTTATCATCCGGTTTCCCCATGTAGTCTCAGGCGAACAAGGTACGGGAGGAAAAAAGGATGTCTGACAAGCGGATACTTATCGTTGAAGATGATGCCATCGTAGCAATGACCATTGAGGACTCTCTCCACGAAATGGGATATTCAATCGCGGGTCAGGCTGCGAATGCAGACGATGCGATAAGAATAGCCGCAGAAAAAAAACCAGACCTTATCCTCATGGATATCCGCATCCAGGGGGACAGGGATGGTATTGAGGCTGCCAGTGAAATTACCAGGTCCCAAAACATCCCGATTATCTATCTCACGGCATATTCCGATGAGGAGACGATACGGAGAGCGGCAAAGACCCAGCCATACGGGTTCCTGACTAAACCATTCCGCCAGAAGGAAATGTACTCTACCATCGAGATCGCCCTCTATAAACACCGGATTATGCATCGTGAAGTTGTTCCAGGGACACCTGAAACAGTTTCCAGTGGTGAGGATGTTCGAAGCGTCCCGGACGTACTTGAAAAAATGGTGCTTGACCAGGTAGGGATGCCGGTTTTTGTCCTCTCGCGTGATATGAAACTGGTTTTTTACAACAAGCCCCTTGAAACCTTTTTCCAGAAGGCGGGCTGTCTTGATGTCAGGTTAAACCGGTCGGTATTTGAGATTGCCCCGTCATCCCTGATAGGTCTCCCAAAAGAATACCGTGTTTCCTTTGAATCAAACCGGCAGATCCGTCTTGAAAAGACCATAATAGTTGACGAGAGAAAAGTAACCATCGGGATCATAATCATGCCGATTTCCGCAGGAGATGCATTTCCTGAGCAGGTCACCGTGGTAATCAGGGATATTTCACGTGAAAAGGCTGCAGAAGAGAGGATCACGGATATGTATTCCCATTATGACAATCTCCTTACAAAAATCGGCGGTATTATGAGGATATCCGGCGGGAAGGAAGACAACGATATGAAAGAAATTTCGGCACTCATTGGTGATATTGTAATTACCATTGCAAAAATGGACCCAAGAAGGTGGAGGTCTCAATGATGGCACAAAGGAACATGGATGCCCGGCAGGACGATATGCCCCTGCAGCAGGCAGGAACGATGTATCCCAGGCGATGGTCCGGTAATAACCCTTCTGTTACGATGGGAACGGGGAGGTAAGATATGACAAAGAAAAAGATCCTGATTGTTGAGGATGAAACGGTAAGTGCGATGGATATTGAAGATACCCTGAGCAGAAACGGTTACGATATTGCTGGTGTGGCTTCAAACGGGGTTGATGCAATACGAATTGCGAAAGAAACATATCCGGACCTGATCCTGATGGATATCCGGATTGAAGGGTCGATGGACGGTATCGAAGTTGCAAACCATATCAACCTGTATTACGAGATCCCCATCATTTTCCTGACCGCGTATTCTGATGACCTCACCATTTCCCGCGCAGTCAAGGCCAAATCGTTTTCCTTCCTGCTAAAACCGTTTAATGAGCGGGAACTCCTTTCCAATATTGAAATGGCCATAAACAAGAACCTTTCTTTCCAGAAATCCATGGCAGCCCAGCGGATCATGGGGTCGATGTTTGATCTCATGTCAGAGTGCATCATCTCGACCGATGCTGATAGAAATATTCTACGTATTAACCCCGCAACCGAGAAAATGACCTCCCTGAAGCGGGAAGATGTTGCGGGAATTCCACTCCGTGAGATTATTTCCATTCCACCCGAACATAATGAAATGCTGGCAACCCTGGTCAGCCAGGCACAACGTTCCGGAGAATCGGTTATATACTGGCCATATCCCGTCTCGATCCAGTCATGCGATGGTGAGATGAAAGCCATGAATCTTACCCTTAACCTTCTCATGTTGCCGAACAGGACGCTGTCCGAGGTTATCTACATACTTGTTCCCAAAAAAACGGAATAGAAAAGGTATTACCAGGGAGCTCAATTAAAGCACCCCGTAAGAGTAAAAACGGTTAGAAAATCCCTGGTAACCCTTATTCAGTCCTGGCCTGTATTTCAAGGATTATCCATCGAAATGAAAACAACGGCTCTGTAAAAATGCTCTAATATGTTCTTATCGTTTCGGACTATTCCTTAATTTTCCAACGCTCCCGGGGCTACGCCCCGCCGCTGTGGCGACCCAGGTTGGGATAGAAACTATTCCCAGACACTCTTAATTTAATCGGATTTTTGGTAAAACCTGCCCGAAAGTTTATCTTGATGGGGGTAGGGCAGGGAGGGGGTGAAACCCGGATGAAACCCCCTCCCGTCTAAACAGTTCTGTTAACTTTTTTATTATCCATAGGATTTCCCCTGTAAATGTCTGAAAGTACCCATAGACAAGGAGATTTTGAACAGAGCATTTTCATGGTTCGGGTGTGAACACCCGTTCATGTGTGTTTCAACAAAACTCAAATACCATAATAATGTCCGGCTACCCAGTCCATGATATGGCAGAACCTGCAACTACACCCCGTCTGACCAACCCAAAACAGGTTGTTGCAGCCTACCTTGTGCTCGTGTTCGCACTTTCGTCGATCTTCTGGTACATCATCGTGGCAAAACCCCAGTTTGCGATAGATACCGGCATCCTTAGAAACTCGATGTTTCTCCTCATGTGGTGTCCCGCGGTTGCGGCTATTGTGACCCGTCTTGCCTTCCAGAGAAACCTTCAAGGATTCGGGTTTAAGATCGGCGAGCTCCGGTGGTGGCTCCTTGCGATCGTGATCCCCATTGCGGTCGGGCTCGTGATGTTCGGCACCGCGTGGGTTTCCGGCATCGCATCGTTCCTGCCGGACAAGGCAGCGGCAATGTTCGCGCTGCCGTTACTGCAGGGGGTTCTGATTGCGATTGGCTACAATCTCGTATCGGCAACGGGCGAGGAGGTCGGGTGGCGGGGGCTGCTAGTCCCAGAGCTCGGCAGGTTCACCACGTTTACCTGGATTGCGATCATTTCCGCATTCATCTGGTTTTGCTGGCACGTTCCGGTCATGCTCGCCGGGGGATATTCCGGACCGGGCGGTCTGGGGTTCTCGATGGTTATGTTCTTCCTCGCCATGATTGGCGGCTCCACCCTCTTTGCATGGATCCGGCTCCGGTCCGGGAGCATCTGGCCGGCGGTCCTCCTTCACGGCTTCGATAACTATTTCACCCAGGAATTCTACCCCGTGTTAACGGCAAAAACCGGGGCAGGTGGGGCGATGCTCGGCGAGTTCGGCTGGTATGTAGTGCTCATAAGCATCGTTCTCGGGCTTATCTTCTGGTACCTCCGGTACATGCTCCCGAAGATGCCGAAACCCGAGGGTGGGCTATAGGGTTTCATGTAACAATTTTCAATTATTTTTTTAAATAACACCGTTGACTATAAGATTTCTAAAACGGCATATTTTCGAGCCCACAAATTCCGGATGATTGTCAAACACTGCTGACACCGGGATGAGTTACACCGGCGACGAGGTGATTCACGCATTGGAATGCGTTGGTATCAATCACCTCCGGTACAAGGGTGTTTAATGACGCAACGTCAGCAATCCTTGTCGTAAGATTACGGACCGACTGCTTGACATTTGCGCTCTGGGCAATAGCTACCATTGGTTTTCTCTCCTGCTCCATCTGCGACAAGGGGTGTCGGGGAGTGGTTAAAAAAATAGCGGGGGATGGGTCGCCGCTAAATGGGGGGAAAGGAGGGGAGAAGTAAATGTAGCCCCGGAAAGAGTTCCCATGGAAATATCAACGGCGTATACCAGGAATGTCGAAGCAAACCGGGAGGATATATCATAAAAATTGCCCATTAGTCTTATGTTTCAAAGAAAATCATAGGATAATGGATGTCCGATAAAAAGTACGAATCCTTGAAGATTGTGAATATTGTTGCAGCCGGTGTCATCGCCGATTCTATTGATCTTGTTGATTTGTCAAACAAGATCGAGGGCTGCGAATTTAATACAAAACGGTTCCCCGGTGCAGTATATCGTATCCAGGAGCCTAAACTTGCGTCCCTGATCTTTTCATCGGGCAAGATCGTACTAACCGGTAGCCGTAGCCATGAGGCCCTCACAGAAGGACTTGCTATCATCACCAAATCGTTAAAAGATGCCGGTATTGACACCCTCAAAGAGCCAAAAGTTGCAATCACCAACATGGTCTGTTCATACGATCTCGGTATTAAAATCAATCTCAACAGGGTAGCCGTCACGTTCAATGTCGAAAATATCGAGTACGAACCCGAACAGTTCCCCGGGCTAGTATACCGGATAAAAGATCCCAAAATCGTCGTTCTTATCTTCTCTTCCGGAAAGATCATTCTGGCGGGTGGCAAGAACCTTGTAGA
>JBAXTR010000097.1:0-7403 GCA_037130095.1 Methanomicrobiales archaeon | reverse complement strand
CATAAAAAATGTGACGATGTACCGGTTCTGCACCGTGTAATGGTATTATCGTCGTTCAGCAAGGAGGTAGACGGCCTTGTGAGGATCGGGCCTCCCGGAAACGTCAATAGTTTTCAGTTCTTTTATGATAAATTCCGGGGAAAAAAGGTCCCGTATTTCTTCTTCAGATGAGAAGTACAGTGTTGTTCCCGACGGAGTGGGACGATATTTGCCGCTTCCGCCAAACCCGGGGTCCTGTTCGGAAAAACTGACTGAAAGATATCGTGCTCCCGTATTGAGGAGCATGCAGAGGTTTTTAACATAGGTCGCCCGGCCTTCGGGATATATCGTGTGCAATAACTCCCAGTCAAGACCGAAGTCAAATTTTCCCCGGATCTCGTGCAGGTCACCGAGGAGATCACCGGTAATAAAACTGCAAAGGACACCCCGTTTCTCCGCGTTTTCTGTTGCGATCTTAATAGCGGTCGGGGAACTATCTATCCCGGTCACATCAAACCCGAGACCGGTCAGGTACATGGCATAGTTACCGGTACCACAACCGAGGTCAATGGTCTTGCAGGGACTTACTTTCCCGCTCTTGACGAGACAGACAAGTTCATAGGGCGGGGTCTCATAATTCCAGGGAATTTTATCCAGCGGGGTGGCCTGGTAGATCTTGTCAACGTCATATTTCATACTCTAACTGGCGGGAACAACACAGATAATGATAATTCATCAGATGGGATTCGTAAACCATGGAAATTTCAGGGATGAAACGGTTGTTGGCAGAAAGACATAAGAGAAATCATGGCAACCAGTGAACTATGGGAGTTATTTGCATAACATGAACTGGATCATTCATTTCGAGATCCATGCAGGTAACCCGGAACGGGCAGCGAAATTCTACAGGGACGTGTTCAGCTGGGAGATCAATGAGTGGCTCATGCCGGGCGTTCAGATGAAAGATGGAAATCGTTTCTGGTATGTGACGACCGGCCCCGAAAACGAACCAGGGATCAACGGGGGCATCGTTTTCCGGCAGGGACCAGCACCGGTTGAAGATCAACTCATAAACGGCTATTTATGCACGATTAGCGTTTCTGACCTTGCTGAATCGACAAAAAAAGTAATAAAATTCGGGGGGAAGGTTTTATTACCCCGGATGCCGGTAAGAGGGATTGGCTGGTGGGCATCCTGCAGGGACACCGAGGGAAACGTCTTCGGGATGATGCAGGAGGACCCGGATGCAGGGTAGCCGTCAGGGATTGAAGAGGATTCCTTTTTTTCCAGAGTATACCATGAAAATACGATTAAAAAAACATATTATCCAGCATCGCTCATTTTATTGAGCATGTCGAATTCAGGCAACAATAGCGTACCAGATACGGAAGAGAACCGCCAGATCTGCAGGAAATATTGCACAATTTGCGAGAACTACAAGCGTCATTCCCTGGACAAATACCAGCCAACCGAACTTTTCTGCTCATGTGGAACGTCCTCAGCACCATCGGTAAAAGAGATAGGCTGCTTCTGCCCGGCCTGTGAGCTCTTCGCGAAGCACCATCTCCGCGGTGGATACTTCTGTGCGGTCAGGCACTAGCTGAGTTTTTTTCCTTTTAATGATCCAGAATTAGCACCGGGATCCGCCCGGAGCTTTTGACTGCCGGGGATCCTTTTGACCAAAGTTACCGGACTGCCAAGGTCAAAAACACCGGCGTCATAGTAACGAGGGAGGGATGACCATGCCTTATTACCAGATTTCATAATGCAAAAGATCCAAAAATAAAACACTCACGTCATGAATTTTGAAGATATTACATGCATCGATGATTTGGAAACCATATCAGAAGAATCTGTATGGCAGAACTTCGAAAGGCTCACGGCTTATATTTTCGAACAAAATGATTTTTTGGTGAAAGTGAACACCGTAAAAACACTGAATAAAAAACGAAGGCAGTATGACGTAATCGCCCGCAAGAACGACCAGACCTTCCTGGTAGAATGTAAGAAATGGGCCAGACACCGTTACCGGTTATCTGCATTAAAAAAAGCAATTGAACAGATAAAGAAAGGGCCTCGTTTTATGAGAGTATTACTCAGGTTGAAGCGATTCCTGTGATTGTAACCCTCATTGAAGAGGAAATACGTGTCTATGAAGGTGTCCCCATCGTGCCTGTTTTAAAACTAAACGGCTTTATTAACGAACTGGATACATGGAAGGACGATACATTATTCTGTTTTTTTGAAGAGGATCTGCCTTTGCCGGATGATGAGACCGAAATGCCATTGGGGGGCTGAAAAAAGGCCAGGATATTTTAATGCAGGATACATTAGTTTCACCCCGCAAACCACCAGGTTATACTCACACCTTCGGAACTATATCCAGGGAGTGTTCCCATGTTACCAAAAGTCATACTCCAGGCCCGGCGGTTGGGTTCCTCATGCTAACGATTCCTGCAGGAATTCTTTGCTGTTGATCACCCGGACCCTGCCGGACCCGTGACACCGGTACTGTTCCTCGGCCAGCACCTCCGGCCACTCCTTGTTGATCCCCCTGGTCAGGTCCCCGAGGATGGTCACCCGGGCGCCCCGTGCCAGCCAGCCCTCCATGGCGTACCGGTTGCAATAGTCCGCTGCAACGCCCATCAGGGTGACATCTAGTGCTGAAGTGCCCGGTCCGGGGCTGATCTCGCTGATGTATTCGTCCCGGCCGATGTTCTCCCGGAGATTATGAGGGTAGCGGACAAAACGGAAAAGGTTCTCATATGCCATCCTCCGCAGAGGATCTTCAATCCGGATACCGGACGCCTCGTTCTTTTCCCACATGCTGAACCGGTTTTTCATAAGATACCGGATTTCAGGGAGCCCTGAAACATCTACTGCCAGCTCCCAGTCCCGGGTTCCGTACTCGCAATGGATCGGGAACTGCCTGCTCTCTTCCGACCCGGCATATTCCTCGGAAAAATGCGTGTCCATCACGACAAACGTGTGGTCAAAGAGCCCCTCCCGTGCCGCCTGAAGGAACGTATTCGCAGGCGGGACGAGGGTATGGGAACCCCGGATGGAAAGGCTGCCGCTAGGTTGCAGGAACCCGTTCTGCATGTCCCCTATGTCAAGGATCCTGATTGTTCTCACGTGAGATCCATTTTCTATTGTCCCGTGTACTATTTACTCCTGTCAACCCGCAATCAGAAGGATACGCGATTCCAAGACGAGGCAGGTTCGGCGGGAAGGAAGCCCGGATACCATGCGATACGATTCCCGGGTTTTGCTCCGCCACATCGCAAACTGCCCGGTTCACGGCATCTCCGCCTGCAATAAACAAGATTCATGAGATGGCAGGGGTGGGGAAAACATGTTCCCTTCCTTCCACTTTCACGCTCGGCAGCGCAATCCAATGTTTATAATGCTTTTTTTTCCGGGTGCCGGGGACCAGGGAACACAGTTGTTTATTCCAGGAACTGCAATAATCTACCAAAAAAGGGGCTACCATATATGTCCAAAGTACTGGCATCACCTTCAAAATATATCCAGGGGAAAAACGAGCTTGCAAGAATAAAAGACCGCATTTCCTACCTGGGGGGACCTGTCCTGTTCGTCATGGGAGGGTTTGCATATAAAAATCTGAAACTGGTCATTGAAGAGAGTTTCAAAGGTTCCGGCTCGACCCTGATTTTTGAAAAATTCGGCGGAGAATGCACAAGAAAAGAAATTGACAGGATACGGGCCGTATACAGAACACACAACTGTTGCGTGGTGGTGGGAATGGGTGGGGGTAAGGCGCTTGACACCGCAAAAGGTGTTGCATATTATGAAAAAGCCCCTGTCGTTTCGGTCCCGACGATTGCGTCAACCGATGCTCCTACAAGCGCAATTGCCGTTACCTACACGGAAGACCATGTATTCGACGGAAATATTCTCCTCCCGCGGAATCCTGAAATAGTGCTGGTTGATACTGAGGTAATCACCCGGGCACCGGCCAGGTTTCTCGTTGCCGGTATGGGAGATGCGTTATCAACATTTTTTGAAGCCAGGGCAAATGCAGCCTCATGCCATGCTAATTTTGCCGGCGGAACATCGACAAACACCTCCCTGACGCTGGCAGAATTGTGTTATGAAATCCTGGTCAGGGACGGTCCAAAAGCCAGGCAATCTGCAGAAAAAGGGATATGTTCACCGGAGGTGGAGAATATCATTGAAGCGAATATCTATCTTTCCGGTGTAGGCTTTGAAAGCAACGGACTGGCCTGTGCCCATTCAATATACAATGCCTTTACCATACTGCCCCCGTGTCATCACATGTACCATGGTGAATTGGTAGCATTTGGTACGATTGTCCAGTTGGTACTGGAAAAAAGGTGTGAACAGGAGCTCGTAGAGGTACTGCAGTTCTGCATTAACGTGGGACTGCCGGTTTCATTTGCTGAAATTAGCACGAGAGAACTGACCATTGAGGAGCTCATGAACGTAGCAGCCACTGCATGCAGTCCGGCGAATTTTATGGACAGCGAGCCGTTTGAGGTGACCTATGAGATGACGTTCGAGGCACTGATAGCGGCAGATGCCCTTGGAAGGGACTACCGGGCAAAGGGGAGGACAAGGTCAACCGTGTAATCCGGAAACCACGATTTAAAAATATATTATCCACAATCGCTCATTTTAGTGGGCATGTCGAATTAAGGCAACAACAGTGTACCGGATACAGAAGAGAACCGCCAGATCTGCAGAAAATACTGCACCATATGCGAGAACTACAACTGTCATTCTCTGGATCGGTACCCGCCAGGGGAACTGTTCTGCTCCTGCCGGACGTCCTCGGCCCCGTCAGTGAAGGAGATAGGTGGCTTCTGCCCGGTCTGCGAGCTCTTCGCGAAGCACCACCTCTACGGCGGATATTTCTGTGCTGTCAGGCACTAACCGGTTTTCTCAATTCTTTTTATACTATTGGTTATCTCTCACGTTTTAACAAGTCTCACCCTATGTAGCCAATAGCCTTTTAACGTGATGATGCCGGTTTTTCGGTAGTACCTCATGGATTATTTACCGATGTTTAACGAATCAATCGTGGAAATAATTCAGAGAAAAAAATTCGGTCAGTCCCGGATGACCCGGTATTCCGAGGTCACTTTCCCGACCTCGGCAAACATTGCTGCGATCGGGCAGAGACGGGTAAGGGTCTGCTCGATAATTGTCGAGACGATCGCTTCTTCTGCGTCAGCCTGGAGCACGATCACCAGGTGAATGTGATCAAAAAATGCAGGCATGGTCTGTTTGCGGGTTCCATGAATCCCAATCGTCAGCTCATCAGGGATAATGCCCTGGTCGGAAAGCGCAAGAACGATCTTCACACCAACGCACCCCCCGAGCGAACCGATCAGGTACTGTATAGGATTTGGCACCTTTCCAGGCCCGCCCATACCCGCCGGGATCTCCATCGGGAACGTGATATCGCCTGATCCTGTCTGTGCAGTAAACCCCGTTCCCCCCTTGTATGTGACGGTCATATCTACCGGCTTCCACTCCATTCGCGTCTTGTCCCAGGGGATTTCCATGCTCATGCAATATCGGTTGGCCCTCCTGACTTATTAATCACACAAGCTGGATAGTGAAAGAGGCGGAAAGAATGGATAGAGGGGAATATTTGTTTTGAATTGAGTAAATATCGTTAAACATGAGATATTTATTACCAGAGCAGGAATGGGATCTGTCCTTTGGAGTCTCCTCCTTATGCAGAGAAACAATCGCTCCTTCACTTTCACCCCGCATCCCACGACACCTTATATCCCACACAAGTCTAAAAGAATGGTAGATGAAGATCATCCATATCGCCGACACTCACCTTGGTCTTGCAGCCTTCAACCGCCTCGACCCGGAGAGTGGGATGAACCTCCGCGAGAAACAGATCTATGATAATTTCCTGTCGGCAGTGGACACAATAATCGAAGCTAAACCCGATGTCCTCGTCCATGCCGGTGACCTTTTCGACACCGTTAAGCCAAAGACCAGGGCCTATACGACCGTGTTCGAAGCATTGGAACGGCTCCATTGTGCAGGGATCCCGTTCATCGTGATCGCCGGGAACCACAGCATGGTGAAGACCCGTTATACTGCGTCCCCTTTTGAAGTCCTTTCGTACCACCATTCCCGGATCAAGACGGCTTACCGGTTCCGTTACGAGCATGTCGAGATCGGTGACACGGTCTTCCACCTGATCCCGAACATGCTCAGGGTCGAGGACTACCGGGCTGCTTATGAACAGGTCGAGATCGTGAGAGATCGGCACAACGTCCTGGTGACCCACGGTCTCGCTTCGGCAATAAAAGATAAGCGGCTCGCGACTGTCGCAGAACACGAGCTGGACAGCACGATCCTCTCTGACCAGTTTGACTATATCGCCCTCGGCCACTACCACCGGCAGGTACAGATTACCGACAATGCATGGTACTCCGGGTCGCCGGAATACCTGGCATACGGTGAGATTGCCGATACGAAGGGAGGACTCCTTGTTGACCTGGACCACAAATCTCTAAGAGCACCTTCTGCTGTGCTTTCACCCGCATCCTCCGTCCAGGAATACCGCGAATATCCTGATGTCCGTCATTTAGTACTTCCGAAGACCCCGATGATCGACCTTGGGACGATCCCATGCGAAGGCATCCATGTTGGGGATATTACGAGAGAGATTATTGCCCGGATAACAGACCGGTGCATCCCACCTCTGTCGATGGTGCAGGTGACCCTGGACGGCATGTCCCGCGAACACGGGAAAGGAATCGATTTGAAGGAACTTGCCGGGGTAAAGGAGAAACTACTCGACCTGAAGATCAGGTCTGCCACGAAAGACCAGGGAGAGATATCTCCGCTGCAGCAGGATGTTAAAGCAATCGATTACCTTCAGGAGTTCTCCTCCTTTGTCGGGAAACAACAGATGAGCGCCCGCCAGAAGGATTATGTCGCCCTGTGCGGCCTTGATTTGCTGCGTACCGTTATGGAAGACCATAAGGGGGATTCGGAATGATCATCGACCGTATCATCCTGAAAAACTTCAAAAGGTTCCGGGAGCAGGAGATCAGGTTCAGGGACGGGATCACAGGTATCGTCGGTAACAACGGGACAGGGAAAAGCAGCATTGTCGAAGCAATTTTGTTCGCCCTCTACGGGGTGCAGGCAACCGGGATTTCAGGGGATTATATCGTCTCCTCGTTTGCGTCCCAGAAAGAGAACTGCGAAGTGAGGCTGGACTTCAGGATTGGCGGCGATAATTACACGGTGATCCGCAGCTTTAAAAAAGGAAAGACGGTGCTGCACGATGCACGGTTCTACCGGGGGACTTCACTCCGGGCGACAGGGGTGAGCCAGGTCGAGACCGAGGTCAGAAGGGTGCTCGGCATGGGGCCGGTGGACTTCAGGAACACGATCTATGC
>JBAXTR010000096.1:0-7406 GCA_037130095.1 Methanomicrobiales archaeon | reverse complement strand
AATAATCGGTTCTCATTGGCTAAGGATCTTTCGGTCAACCGCGTAAGTCCTAACTTACCTGAAAGACACCCTCCCTTCCTCAAAATCCATCAGTTATTGCGAATACCAATCATATCAGGACCGTATAACATACCATCAATATTTAACCCCCAAACGAGGCAGATAACCCGGGAGTCCTGGAAAAGCTCTTCGGATCGGCTAGATTGTCCCCCCCCGGGCCCCGGGTACGGAATTGTAAAAAAGATAGTGCCAGGGTAACGGAAAATGGCGTTACCCGAAGGGAAGATGATCCCCGGACTTCAGATATTCTGCACCGGGACAAAGCTGTTCCCGGGATACTGCACGATGGTCTGTGGCAGCTCAATGCCCAGCGCCTCTTTGAGGACATCTTCGATGGTCTCCACGGTGACAAACAACAGCTCATTCCGGACATCTTCGGGCACATCCTCGAGGTCCCGTTCGTTCTCCTTCGGCAGGATCACTTTTGTTATTCCCGCCCGGTGAGCGGCGAGGACTTTTTCCTTGATCCCACCGACCGGTAATACCCCGCCACTCAGGGTGATCTCGCCGGTCATCGCCACATGGGGGTCAACCGTTTTCCCGGTGATCAGGGATGCAAGAGCCGTGAAGAGGGTCACCCCTGCTGAAGGCCCGTCCTTCGGGGTAGCCCCTGATGGTACGTGGATGTGAATGTCCCTCGTGATGAAGTCAAAACCGTTTGCGGTGTTTGCAAGCCGTGACCGGATGAGGCTCAGCGATATGGTCGCCGACTCCTTCATCACGTCCCCGAGCTGGCCGGTGAGGGTGAGCTTGCCAGTCCCGGGCATGAACGTGCCTTCGATGAAGAGGATCTCCCCGCCGACCGGTGTCCACGCAAGGCCGGTAACGACACCGGGTACCGGTTCTTTCCGGGCAACTTCCTGCCGTACCGGTTCCTTCCCGAGGATCCCCGGCAGCATATCTGTTTTGACTATGAATGGCAGCTCTGCTTTCCCGGAAACGATCTTCTCGGATACGTGGCGTGCAATCTTGGCCAGTTGTTTCTTCAGCCACCGGACACCTGCTTCACGGGTGTATTTTTCAATAATCACCTTCAGGGCTTCGTCTTCAACCTGGAGCTTATCCGCATCAAGGCCATGCTCCTGCAGGATTTCGGGCATCAGGTGGTCTTTTGCAATGGCAAACTTCTCGTTTTTCGTATAGCCCGAGATCTCGATCAGTTCCATCCGGTCCAGGAGCGGTGCCGGGATCGTTGCGAGGGAGTTTGCCGTCGCTATGAACAGCACGTCGGAAAGGTCGTACGCGACCTCCAGGTAGTGGTCCGAGAAGGTGTTGTTCTGCTCGGGGTCGAGGACTTCGAGCAGGGCACTTGCCGGGTCACCTGCGTAGGACGTAGCCAGCTTGTCGATCTCGTCGAGGATGAAGACTGGGTTTTTCGTGCCGGCTTTTTGAATCCCCTGGATAATCCTCCCCGGTAATGCCCCGACGTAGGTCCTCCGGTGTCCCCGGATCTCGGCCTCGTCCCGAACACCACCCAGGCTGATCCTGATGTATTTCCGCCCGAGGGCCTCTGCAATGCTCTTGCCAAGGCTCGTCTTGCCTGTCCCGGGTGGACCGGCAAACAGGAGGATCGAGCCCTGTTTCTCCTGTTTCAGTTTCATGACCGCAAGGTGCTGGATAATCCGTTCCTTGACTTTTTCTAGGCCGTTATGGTGGCTCTCAAGTACCTTCCGGGCTTGTTCGATATCGATGCTCTTCTTCTCTTCCGTTACCCAGGGAAGGTCGAGCAGGAGGTCAAGATAATTCCGGATTACCGAGCTTTCATGGTTGTGGGGCCCCCCTGTCTCGAGCTTCTTTACCTCGGCGAGCGCCTTTTTCCGGACGTCGTCCGGCATCTTTGAGTTCTCAACCCGTTCCCGGTACCCGCTGTCCCCGGTATCGCCCTCGCTCTCGTTGAGTTCCTCCTGGATCACCTTGAGCTGCTCCCGGAGCATTGCTTCCCGGTTTGACTTGCTCACCCGGTCAGAGACTTTCTTTGCCATCTCGATCCGGATGTTGATATCCTCCCTGGTTTTGATGAGGAGGTCGAGGAACGTGATGTACCGTTCCCTGACAGAGTCAACCTCAAGGAGCGCCTGCTTCTCGGCAATACTCACCGGCAGGTAGGGCATGACGAACCCCATGATCTGCTCGATTGACTCCATCTGGTCGAGCGGCTGGGTGAACTGTTCGGAACCCGGGAACCGGCTGCTGATCTCATGGATGGTTGTTTTTATGTCTGCGAGGATACGCCCCTGGAGGTCTTTCTCGAGGTCCTCCACATCATGGATAGGCGCATATGATGCACAGAGCCTCCCCTCGCATTCGTCCAGGGAGACGACCTTTACCCGCTTTACGACCTCGGCAGAGATAACGTACCCGTCATCAGCAGGTTGAATATGCGGGATCCTGAACAGGTTTCCTGTTTTATAGAGTGACTCGTCTGTCAGTTCCGATGGCCTTGTGCCACTTTTAACGGTGATCCCGACAGCGTAGGCAGCCCCTTCATCTTTTATTCCGGCCAGCAGGTGTTCTCCGGTGACCTGGTCAACCCGGAATTTCGTCCGGTTGTTCGGGTAGAAAACTACCTCGAAGAGAGGTATGACAATTTTTTCCTGTGCCTCATCAGGTTGTGTTGGTTGCATTGGTGCCTCATTCATTATAGTTTTAATTTACCTGACTTTCTGCAGGATCCGGACCAGGATTTCCTGCTCGGTTTCATCAAGTGAATCCATCATTCGTTCGATTACCCTGCGCAATGCCGCCTGTTCGGCCTGCGCAATTTTCTGCCCCTTATCCGTAAGGCGGATGTACAGGATCCTTCCGTCATCAGGGCAGGGTTCACGGTACACGCATTCCATCCGCACAAATTTGTTGATCATCTCGGAGATCGTGGGTTTTGAGTTCCTGGTGATCCCGGCAAGCTGACTGAAGGTGATATCACCCTGTTCATCGATGGTTTTCAGATAGGCGATCTGCCTGACCGTCATATCCGGTAACCCGCATTCGGAGAAGATATTACAGGAGCATTCGTGCCTGGCCCTGAACAGGTTTTCAAACACTTCCAGCAGATGCTCCTCTCGTTCTCTCATGCTTCGATCATCTGTTAGTTAGGTTTTACCTAATAATAAGGCTGATGGAACTGCCAGGCCGTTTATGACTGTCATTCTGTTCGCAGTCAAGGGAAACCTTAAACAGAACGCCGCGAAACAGTGTCCTGATCAATCATGAAGAATAGAATAGCGATTCTAACCGCCCTCGTACTGCTCGTTGCCCTGCTGGCAATCGGGACTGTGTCGGCGGCTGATACCAGTACCGATCGAACGATTACGGCATCAGGGACCGGTTCCGTTATCGGTACCCCGGACCGTGCCCAGATCTCGCTCGCTGTCGAAACCGAAAATGTCGATGTAAAAGCAGCCCAGGTTGAGAATGCTGCCATAATGACGAAAGTAATGGATGCCCTGAAGGCAGCCGGGATCCCGAGGGATGCCCTCAAGACCACCGGCTATAACATCTACCCGGTGTACGACGATATCAAGTTCCCGGCCCAGAAGATCAAGGCATACCATGTCACGAATACCCTGACGGTTACCCTTCACGATGTTAACCGGACCGGTGAGGTCATCGATATCGGCGTCGCGAATGGTATTAACCAGGCAAATTCAATCCAGTTCCTCCTGTCCGACGAACAGGCCCAGGTGCTCAGGACCGAGGCACTGAAAGAAGCTACTGCCAGGGCGGCATCCGATGCACAGACGGTTGCTACAGCACTCGGCGTCAACATTACTGCGGTAAAGACCGTTGATGTCGGCCAGGGGTACACACCGGTCCTGTTCCAGAATTACGCAAAGAGTGACATGGCGTCAGGTGCAGCACCAACCCCGATTCAACCGGGTGATATAACGGTAACGGCAATCGTTACCGCGACATACCTGATCCGGTGAAATCAGTAAATTCTTTTTTTTCAATGTTAGAATAGGGGATGTTTCATTCCTTACATTCAGGCTGTAAATGGAAAAGACCCAGGGCGGCTTCATCTATCACCCTGAAAACGTGTGATCCTTCTTGATCCGGGATCCGGGAAGGTGGATATTACCTGGCCAGCCGGTATACCGCATATCCGACAAAGGGGAGTGTCAGGTAAATCGCCGTGCTCCAGGTGTTCCCGGATAGTGCAATAATGATGCCCACAACCGAGACAAAGGGGACAACGAGGTTGCTGATCGCGACATAACGGATATACCGGTTGTCCAGCGTTGGATCAACAAGCCGCTTACCCCGGGTCGCGTAAAACCAGTGGCAGAACATTGCAATACCAATGGCAAAGAGACTGACCTCGAATACGATTGCACCGAGCGGGACCTTCGGGAAATCACCGGAAAAGGAAGTCGTAAAGGGGAGCAGTGCTACTAGCAGGAGCAGCGTGAGGTTGATCCAGACATAGACCTTATCGATACTTTTCACAGAATTGAGCTGGATATGGTGGCTGAGCCAGAATGCACCGAGGATCATGAATGCAAGGATATAATGCAGGAAATCGGACTGGAGGGAGACTAGTATGTCCATCGCGTACCCGGGTGACTGCACAATCGTCGATTTATCGGGCAGGTCCAGGCCGACGACAAGAAGTGTCATCGCAAACGCAAATATTCCGTCCGAAAGGCCTTCCAGCCGCCCCTTGGTGAGAAAGACTCCCACTCCCTCAGTTTCGTCAGCCATTATATTCTGAAGGGTAAGTGCCGGTTCAATTTATATTCTTGGAATTTTGTTCGGCGTATCAACATCCGGAATATTGGTAAATGGATCCGATTGTACCTGCACAAATACCCCCTATTTTATTGCCAAAGACACATACTCGATCGAAATCTTCAGGATCTCCAGGTCATTCCGGTAGTCGTCGGAATGTACCCGGTTAATCTGGACCCATTCTTTCATCGGTTTTCTTCCCATCGGCTGGAACCTGACAATTCCCTCACGGCCAACCATTGAATCTGCGACATGCTCCGGGACCTTAATGCCAACACCATCCCCGTAGATACAGGCGAACATTTTCTTGTCGATGTAGTATGCCGGGTAGCCAAACATCCTGCCAGCATCCACACCGGGGATCTGCAACAGGATATCGTCAAGGACCTCCTTGTGATTACGGTTAAAATTCACATTGCTCATGATATCTAACCACGGATCAGATCCTGTATCTCTCTTGTGAGTTCGTCCGGTTTCTCTTCCGCGACAAAATGGCCTGCATCTTCGAACCGGACCACCGTTGCCATGGGAAACGCGTTCATCCACGTTTTCATCTCTTTCTTCCTGAACGCAATATCCTTCATTCCCCATGCGATGAGGTGTCTCTTCCCTTGTAAGGCTTCCCGCTTGTCCCATAATGACCCGAGCCAGTCTGAAGAGCCGATAATCTGACCGGGGAATACCCAGCAGCCCTTCCGCTCTTCCGGCTTTGAAAGCGGTATCAGGTAATGTTCATGGATCTCCGGAGTCAGCCGGCTCTTGTCGCCGAACATGGATCTCATCAGGGTCCCGGCAAAGAAATTGCGGTTCCGTATGAGCCATCTCCCGAGGGGTCCACCCATAAACTTACTGAATGCCT
This sequence comes from Methanomicrobiales archaeon, assembly GCA_037130095.1. Lineage (GTDB taxonomy): Archaea > Halobacteriota > Methanomicrobia > Methanomicrobiales > Methanospirillaceae > CAIKOD01. The sequence goes on along the minus strand of JBAXTR010000096.1, from coordinate 1,759 downwards.
GGAAATACCAGTCTGACCGCACCGACCAAAGCCAGGTATTGGTGATGACGAGGTTTTTGACTTTTTCAGGGTGGTTGATGGCATAGGACAACCCGATAGGTCCGCCCCAGTCCCCGACAACCATGGTGATATGTTCCAGGGATAGTGATTCAAGAAAACAATCCAGGTTTTTTGCCTGCTCTTCCGGCAGGTATGACCATCCGGCAGGTTTATCGGATAACCCGAACCCGATCAGGTCAGGGGCAATGCACCTGTTCGTCCGGGATAATTCCCTGATCAGTCTCCGAAACTCGAATGACCATGCAGGATTACCGTGGACAAAGACGATCGGGTCCCCGGTCCCTTCATCTACATAATGCATAGTTCCGGCGGGTGTTTTGAAAAAATGCGGTTCAAACGGGTATTCCTGCCGGTCCAGCCATTCAGGGGTCATCATTTTTTACCTATAGACCGTGTTGATAAATAGGTTTCTGGGGAATATTCGATGCCAGTCATATGACATCCGGGTTTTCGTATACGTTTTCGTATACGGTAACAATAGGATATGAACTATTTCATCAGGACCCGATCAGGGTAAATCAGGTTAAAATCTAATTTCACCGACATATCCATCATTTTTTTTAAAAAAGGCCGTGGGGGATTTTCCCGGGTCATTCTGGTCAGGTGATTATCAGGGCGAATATTACCCCGGCAATACCGGCAGCAGTCGCGATAGCCATCGTCTCAAGCACGGTCCGGAGTATCGGGCGCTGGCCGAGACGTGCCCTCCCGAGGCCGAGCAGGAACAGGAGCACCGCAGTCCCTGCAATGCAGACATATTTCGCCTGTTCTATCGGAAGGAATGCAAACGGGATAACCGGTGTCATCGCAGCGATGAAGTCTGCAATTCCCATCCAGCAGGCATGGATCCAGGGCGGGGCTTTCTCTGCCGGTGTCTCCTCCTCGGCGGAAACCGCATCCTCAAACTTCTGGATGGTGAGGGGGTCCTTCCGGAGATCATCACGGATCGCGTCAAGACTGGTCTTACTCAGGCCTGAGCCCTCCAGGTCGCCCATCAGTTTCGTTACCGCTCCATCGGGATCGCTATGGATCTCTGCCGCCCGGCGCACTGATTCGACCCGGGCAGCATCCTTTTCGGACTCAAGGTCCAGGAAGACGCCGGCCATCATTGAGACGGTTGCAGCGATTGCGGCTGTCGCACCTGCAAGGAGGATGACATTGCCTGACTGGGCACCTGCAAGCATACCGGCCACGAGGCCGAAAATCGAGACGGTGCCGTCCGACATACCGAAAACGATCTCACCAAAGGAGCAGCGGAACGATTCTTTTATGCTGCCGATAAGGGAACGATGTTGTACGTCGCTCACGACCGGAACAACCTCCCACATGTAAGATACATGCCACAACTATTAGCGGAATAAAAATTTAAAGGGCAATGAAACGCGATGAAGGAAATCTCTGTCATCGTCTCTCCAGTCTTTCCGGGGATAAGCAGGTAACCTGGTTAGCAAATTACCGGATTTTTATAACGGGATGCTTTTTTTCAGTGAATTAAGGTTGATACTATCCACCTGGTTTTACACCGGTCATTCCCGTATCTTTTTACCTTCAGGTATCGTACTGGGCTATTATGCGTTTGGTCTTACCTATTGCACTCCTGATCCTCGCCCTGCTCCTTTTCACTGCGGGGTGTACCGCACCCGGACTCGGGACACCGGATAGTTCAGCCCCCCCCTCCCCTGGAAGTACACGCATGGTC
>JBAXTR010000095.1:0-7442 GCA_037130095.1 Methanomicrobiales archaeon | reverse complement strand
AATTTATATATTGAGAATTTCACGATCTATAAGTAGTGGAATCCTGATAAAGGTGAGTTATAGAAATCCCTGCTTCTGCAAACCCCTGGGTTCAGGAGGGTCCCCCGGTCCTGTTCCCGGGCAGATAAAAGTAACAGGGATGCATGGATGCACGGTGTACCGGAAAAGACCGGTGTCCAGCGAAGTAACAGCCAGGTGATAGCACTTGAGTGAGACAGGCAGAATAACAGTACTTCTTGTTGATGATGAGCCGGGACTCACCGGGATCGCAAAGCGTTTTCTTGAACGATCTGGTGAATGCCAGGTAGAGATCGCAAATTCGGCTGCGGACGCACTCGTTATGCTGAGGAAAGAGCATTATGACACAGTGGTCTCCGATTACCTGATGCCGGACATGGACGGTATTACTTTTTTAAAAACGGTCAGGTCTGGTGATACTTCAATCCCGTTTATTGTCTTTACCGGGAAGGGCAGGGAAGAAGTGGTAATAGAAGCCTTAAACCACGGGGCTGATTTTTACCTCCAGAAAGGTGGAGACCCGGCGTCCCAGTTTACCGAGCTCCAGTCAATGATACAAAAGGGGGTCGACCAGAGGACAGCGCAACGGGACCTGTTCGAAAAGAATCATATCCTCGATGCAATACTTGCTGCATCCCCCCATGGTATTGCACTCGTGAAGGATGAACGGATCAGCTGGGTCAATGACGCTTTCGCGAGGATGTTACAGTATTCCAAACAGGACCTGATAGATACCCAGCTTGAAACCCTCTACGAGGACCATGATATCTATATACGGGTGAAGGACCAGATCACAATCGACTTGGAAAATAAAATGCATTCCGAGCTGAGGACACGGTTCAGGCAGAGATCAGGTCCCCTGATCGATTGCGAGATTAACATTGTGCCGCTCGAAGAGCATAAAAAAGAATCAGGGACAATGATAACGGTCACCAATATCACGAAGAGACTCGCAATGGCACGGGAAATAGAACGTTTATCCGCATTCCCGTACCTTGAGGCAAACCCGGTGATCGAACTGAACCAGAACGGCCAGATCTCGTATTTCAACGAGGCTGCTATTGACGACCTGATCAGGTTCGGGCCCGGGACAACCCTTGAAGTATTCATTCCGCATGACCTTCCGGACCTGCTCCGCGCAATGGAACACGATGATACCAGCCACCATGACAGGACAGTGCAGATCGGAAAGGTGTCGTACCGCGAACACATCACGGTCAGCCCGAGGTTCCAGGTCATCCGGATATCTGCAACGAATGCTACAGAGCAGAGAAAAATACAGACCGCGATGAGAGAAATGGAAGACGCACTCCGCAATCAGCAGACCTGATCTGTGTATTATGATTGGGCAGGACCCCCGCCCCTCTTTGTAACAAAAAATTTCCATACAATGCAGACCATTGAACTGGTACTATCAGACCATTTTTAATAGGAAAGGGCTCAACAGGTTGATGTAGTGCGGGAGGAGGTACAATCGTACCCGTCAACCATTACGCGTTACCCGGAATCCAGGCCAGACAACAGTATATCTACCAGATATCCACTTGTTTCGTTTGTTTCCGGAAAAAAGGAGATGAATTTATGAATATACAGAAACTACCGGGCAGCCGTGCCCTGTTCATTGCCGTGCTCTTTATGGGGGTTTTCCTTGTACCTGTTGCACTGGCGGATGTACCTGGGGCATTGTCATATGACATCAAGGAACTCTCGGGAGCAACATCGACACAACAGACGGACCTTCTTGGATCCGGGCAGTATACGCATGGATCGATCTCCGCATGGGGAGCCGTACATAGCCAGTCCCCTTCGTCTAAACTCGATTACTCGCAGACTGTATCGGCCAGTGGTTTGATCAAGAGCTTTGCTTACTCATTCCATTATGAAGGATAGGCCGGGATCCGAACGTCCATACGGATACGGCATACTGTAGAGAGAGAAAGGCCCCGGAAACAGGGGCCTCCTTACTCAAATCCTTTCCTGCCCCTATACGGCCTCAATTGAGAATTTAAGAAATAATTATAGGATATCTAACCGGACCTAATCGGGATGCAGTATACAGCCGACCCTGCCAACCTTTCCATCAACTAACCGGACCTTGATGCCATGAGGGTGGAATACAGAGTTCGTCAGGATCTCCCCCACAATGCCACGTGTCATTTTTCCGCTTTTCTGGTCCTGTTTCTGGATGATCTCAACCATCAGCCCGTTGGCAACGCATATCCTGTATCTCCCGTCAAGTGCTGGTACCATATATGAATCCAAAATTGAAAATAGTTAAAGTTATCAGATATACCTGGCCTTTTTAGAGAGCTTGCGGGGCGTGTAAAGAGGGCGGAACGGCATACTGCCGATGTCCTGCCTGACCACCGAAATGACTTCTTTTTCCGTGAGCGTGACTTTGTGAGGCTTGTCTTTTGCCGATTCCTTCCGTATGGTAACAGTTAGCTTTCCGCTCTCGACTTCGGCATCCCCTACGACAATTACGTACGGCACCCAGTCCATCCCGGATTCCCTGATCTTCTTACCGACACTTTCGTCACGGTCATCGAGGTCTGTACGGATATTTGCAAGGTTTAACCTCCCTGCGATCTCTTCAGCAAACGGCAGGTGTCGTTCAGACACCGGGACTACGCGGACCTGGGAGGGGGAAAGCCATACCGGCAGCATCGGTACCTCCATTGACGCGGTACTTTCAAGGATAGCACAAATTACCCGTTCCACGCTGCCGGTCGGAGAGCAGTGAAGGATAGGCGGATGGACTTCGGTCCCATCCATCAGGTGGTACTTGATATCGAACCTTGTCGAACTTTCTACGTCAATCTGGACGGTCGGGTTTTCAATCGGTCGGCCCTGGCCATCTATGGCAGCGAGGTCGATCTTCGCTATCCAGTAATGGACCCTGTCAGAAAGGATCTCTATCAGGAGGGGGACTCCGGAATCAGCCACGACTTTTTTAACCCAGCCTTCGTGTTCCGTGTAAAAGTCATGGGTGCACCGGAAGACCCCGACGAGTTCAGTTCCAAAGTCTTTCCCAGTCTGCCAGCCCATTTCAAGCTGTTCTTCGAAACATTTCAACGCTTCCGGCATATCGGTACAGAGCGAATGCATATCAGGCATGGTAAATGCCCGCAGGCGTTTGAGCCCGATGACCTCCCCCTTCTGTTCATGCCGGAACGAGTAGGTGGAAAGCTCGTACATTTTCATCGGGAGGTTGTTCGGTGAGATATGCATGTCCCGCATGATAGAGAACATGCCGAAACATGCTGCAAACCGGAGCATCATGCTGCGGTTCCCGCTCTTGAAACGGTACTGCCGTTCCCCGAATTTATCGGCATGTTCGTAAATTGCACGGTCGGAAAGGTCGTACATTACCGGTGTCTCGACCGGGGTCCCGCCATATGTGAGGATCATCTGGAGGACGTAGTCTGCAAGGAGGTCCCGGATAAGCTTTCCACGGGGCATCCAGCGGAGGTGCCCAACATCGCTCACCGGTTCGTAATCAACGAGTTCCTTGGACCGCATCAGTTCGACGTGGACTGGTTCACCGCCAGCTGACGTCTGTTCACCGAGTTCCTTCCTGACAAGACAACCGAACGGCGTTTTGTCCATGTAGCCGGCTACGTCGTGCCGCTTCCCATCAGGAGTCATAACGAAGAACTCGTGGGTAACAGTACTTTTAGCCTTCACAGGGGCTTCTTCGCCCGGCACAATTGTCTTTGAGAGCTCTGACAGGGGGTGACCTTTGCATGCAAGTGAAAATGACTTATACCAGCCAAACGGTGCACGTTTGACATCAAAATCAACCTTCAGTTCACGTTCGAGGGCCTGGAGGACTGCAACAGCCACATCAGGGTTTGCCAGGTCGCTTGAAAGGTGGGCATACGGGTATACCATGACATTTCTGACAGAAAGCTGTGCAGCGGTCTTCCTGACCTCCGCTGCTGCCTGTGCTACGACACCGTTTACATCATCTTCATCGACTGACTCAACTGCACAAAAGACGATCAGGGTCTCTTTCTGCGAGTCCTTGAGAACGGCGCCTTCCTCGGCCATCCGGGTCTTCTTTTTCGCTTCGTATTCAATAAAATCTGAATGTATCAGAAGAAGTCGCATAGTTCATCTCCGGAATACTAAAATCATCCTTATTAAATGTGATTTCATACGGTATATACCCATTCAACCGGCCTTTGGGTTCTCGTGGTACCGGGAGAGGGTTGCCTGCCGCTGGTTCATGTATTTTGCATCTCCTTTCAGGTTATAAGGCCTCATGGCACGTTCTGTTGTGTAGAACACCAGCTGGCCGATTGGCATCCCCGCGTATACCTTCACCGGGCGCTGGTTCACATTGCACATCTCAAGCGTTATCGACCCGGAAAAGCCGGCATCAATCCAGCCCCCCGTCTGGTGAAGTTCAACCCCAAGCCTTGCGATACTGCTTTTTCCCTCGATGCTCGCCACGATATTGTCAGGGAGGGTGATCACTTCGAATGTCTCCGCCAGCATGAAGTGGCCAGGCTCGATAACTACAGATTCAGCGGTCAGTTCTTTAGTTTCTGATGAAATTGTTTCCTTCTGGTAAGGGTCAATCACTTTTTCTCCGGCCTCGTACCAGACGAAATGGTCCCCGAGACGGATATCAAGGGAGTTCGGCTGAACGAGGTTCGGGTCAAACGGGTCTATAGTGATATAGCCCCGGTTGATGCGGTCAAGGATCTGCCAGTCGACAAGGATCATTGGAATATTATGCAACCGGCTCGCACATAATTTCTTTTAATGAGAGGGTTATATGGGATGCTTATGGGAACCATTGAGGGCAAGAATAAGTAAAAAATCTTATATATCATCAGGTTTCTAAAAATCTCGTCACACTCCCGGGGCTGCGCCCCGCTGCTGCGGCGACCCTGTTTGGGATAGTGACTCTTCCCTATACTCTAAAAATACTGATCATCTGGAAACCCTGCCCAAGAAATATCTTATTCGGAGGGGTTCTGGAGTGGGTGAGCCCCCTCCTGTTATAGTAGTTTATAAAAATACAGTTAAATTTATCCACCTATAATGTTGGGATCCGACGTTTGAGTTCGTTCCAGTCACTGCCGACTGACTTTTCGATGAGCTTCTTCACACCGGCGAAGGCAGGGGTGGGCAGGACCATCTGCCAGATACGGATCATATTCTCACGATCATCATTCCCGATTAAGGGGAACAGCCACCCCACTACATCCGGAAACCGTTCCGGGGGGATTGTACTGGCCATAATACTAACCGCCTTTCCCTGATCGCCAAGGGAGATTCGTTCCCTGAAAATCCGGTAGAGGTGTGTATCTTCCTTTTCCAGGTGAATATTCAGGTGAAAACGGAATGCGGCGGTAGCCCGGGCGGTTTTTAAAGTATCTTGCTCGGAATACGAATTATTCAATTCTTCAAATGCCGTGTCAAGTCCACGGTGATCTTTTACATATGCTTCAGCAACCATCGGGGCGACATTCTCGAGTGCCGGAAAGATGGCTAATTCTTCTCCTTTCGCATGCCAGACCAGTATTTCGTTAAAAAAACGGAACCGCTCAATTGTGGAAGCAAGCCCTTCTATTCCCTTAGCCGAGTCTAACGCTGCTGTATCGATTTGCCATATGTCATTCCTGAATGCATTATGAATTGCCCGTATCGCATCGATAGGTTCTGTCATGTGCACTCATCCATCAATGTAATTGATAAACATTCCCTGGTTTTTCAGGTTTAAGAATTAAAATATACACGCATAATTTACTTCCTTGACCTGATCCCTGGAAATGGGATGATCTTTATTACTGATTAGAATGTCAAAAAAAAAACTAAAAACCACTACAATTACTGTTCAATCGTCACTCCACCCACTATCATCGTTGTAGTGCTGGCAATCCTTACCTGATATACCATGTCGCTCGCGTTCAAGCTCATGAATCGTGGGATCGATGTGGAATTCCGCCCTGCGGAGCAGACCATGGACCGTGCTTGCTTCCCGTGCGGTAAGTTGTGCACGCCCGAAGATCCGTCGCATCATCAGCATGGTGTTTTCCCGCTTGAACGGAGGGTGGTCAATTTCATCGAGAAACCTGTCGATATGCAGGTAGAGGTACTCCATCTCTTCCCGGCTTGCCAGCAGGTAGTCCCCGCGGGGTATGTGGGCGAGCTCGTAACAAACAACCCCCACGGCGTGCGATAAGTTAAGGATCGGGTATTCCCGCGAGGTCGGGATCGTGCAGATCATGTCACTCCTCTTTACTTCATCGTTATTCAGCCCCCAGTTCTCCCGTCCGAACAATATCGAGATAGTCCCGTTGATATCCTTAATATGTTCACGAATTTCCGCGGGTGTGTAGTATGGCATGCGCATTGACCTGCAGATCGACTTGCTTACCTCCCCGGTCGTGGCGATGGTAAGAGAACTCTGTGAAAATACTTCATCGAGGGTGCATGTTACGGCTCCCTTGAGGACGTCCTGTGCATGTGCTGCCCGCAGTGATGCTTCTTCACCGATCTCGCAGGGATCAATAAGGACCAGCCGGGAGAAATCAAAATTTTTCATCACACGGGCGCAAAACCCTACATTTCCCTCGTATATTGGTGCAACAAGGACAATCTGGATATCAGGCATAGGATCAAAAAAAAACAATGTACGCTACTGGACGGCCCTGACCGTCGCTTTCAGCACTTCAACACCTTTTTCGTAGACTGCGTTACCAACAACGATGGTATCAGCATACCGGGACATTTCCGCTGCCCGTTCAGCTGAATCAATACCACCGCCATAATAGAGTAACGCCTCGTCAAGTGCATCAGATGCAGCTTTAACAACCGAAGGGTCCCCATATATGCCGCTGTATTCAATATAGACGATGGGGAACCGGAGGTAACGATCAGCAACAGAGGTATAGGCAGCCACGTCCACCGGGGAGAGGTTGCAGATCGATTTCGTCACCTTGCCGACAGATGAATCCGGGTTCAACACGATATATGCTTCAGGAACGACCTTTTCCCATTCAATTTTCTGGGTTTTCACCCATTGCATGTGTTTCCCCACGATCCATCCGACATCAGTGGTGTTCAGCACGCTCGGCACATACAGAAATTCAATACCCTCAAAAATGACTGCTTCAGGACCGGCAGGTTCTACAACAAGGGGAAGCCCGTACGAAGCGACCTGTCGCTTGAGGGTGGTCAGGTTTTCAACGGTGACATTCAGGGTACCGGAAAGCATCAGCGCATCGGTACCGCTGGTCGCTACCTCTTCAACAGCCTTCGCGTTGAGTTGCTTGTCAGGGTCAAGCTTGGTCACGTGGACCCAGTTTTTCCAGTTTGCATGCTTCATTCTAATCCGTTAATCTTTTGATATCGTTGTTTCAGGCCTTTGCAACGGCCCGGTATTCTTTCTGGTACTCGAGGATCTT
>JBAXTR010000094.1:0-7453 GCA_037130095.1 Methanomicrobiales archaeon | reverse complement strand
AAAAAATAAAAGGAGGAATATGGAGTACTTTTAAAGGAATATCTTTGTTTGCTTAATTAGATTAACTAAGATACAACTAAAATGATTTTTATTTACTAACAGCTAATACCGAAAGATAAAGATTTTTCCTAATTGATGTTGGGAATGTAACCCGGGGGAATGTATGCAAAACCAGGACTTCAACGCAAATTTCATGGCCGATTCCTTTCAGAACAGCACCCCGTTCCCGGAAAATTCAACCATATCCATGCATGAATATGCAATAATAATTTCAAAAAGCGGTTTTACAACAAAATTCGGGAATTTCCCAGGAGGGGTCACATGGTAAAACGATATCTTACCCTGACTTCGCTTGAACAGGCGGTCGAAATCACCCTTTCATCATTTGAAAAACCTGACAGGAGCTTTTCGATCCCGGTAATCAATTCTGCCGGAAGAGTTTCAGCAACACCGGTATATGCCAAATACTCAGTTCCAGAAGTAAACCTTTCCGCAATGGACGGATTTGCCGTAAGGAGCAGGGATACCGTTGGTGCGAGCGACCAGTCACCGATCACTATTGAAAATTTCACACAGGTCAATACCGGTAACATCGTCCCACCCGAGTTTGATGCCGTCATTATGGTCGAAGACACCTGGAATAAGGGGGATTGTTTTCAGATCAGGAAATCGGCATCGCTCTGGCAGCACATAAGGCCTGCAGGTGAAGATGTCAGGGAAGGACAACTCGTACTTCCGGAGGGACACCGTATCCGCCCGTTCGATATCGGTGCATTGGCTACGTATGGTATTGTACATCTCGAGGTCAGGGAGGTGAATGTCGGGCTGGTCCCGACAGGCAGCGAACTTGTTAACCTTGGCATTCGCCCCGGACCTGGCCAGGTTGTTGAAAGTAATACTATCATGGCCCAGGTTTTTCTCGGAGAAATGGGTGCGGATTGTACACGGTACCCTATTGCCCGTGATAATCCAAACGTGATAGAAGAAAGCCTCTGCAAGGCGGTCAAAGAAAGCGATCTCGTGCTTATTTCAGCCGGATCGTCTGCAGGTACCCGGGACTACACGGCTGAAGTCATTGAATCTGCCGGGGAGTTACTCTTTCATGGTGTTGCCATGAAACCCGGGAAACCTGCAATGCTTGGAAAAATTGAGGGTATACCAGTAATTGGATTACCGGGATATCCACTTGCAGCACAAACGGTACTACGGGAATTCGCAGGACCTTTACTGCAATCATGGGGTTTACCTGCACCGCTCTATCACACGTTCAGGGTGCAGCTATCCGGGAGCCTGGTGTCAGACCTGGGGTTTGACGAGTTCATCCCGGTTTCTGTCGGACATATAGGGAATAAATTCTTCGCAATTCCCCACTCCCGTGGCTCGGGGATCCAGATGGCCACCGTCAAAGCCAATGGATTTGTCCATATCCCTGCATTCACAGAGGGCTGTGATTCAGATACCGAGATGGATGCTGTATTGACAACAGACCCGGGCAATATTGAACGGACCCTTCTTCTCTCAGGTGCATATGACCCTGCATTTGATGAACTGGCCCACCTTGTAAGAGATAAAGGAATCTTCATGCAGGTCAGGAGTGCAGGTAATATCGGGGCCGTACTTTCCATACGACACAATTCCTGCCATGCAGCACCCTTAAGCCTGCCGGATTTTTCATTCCTGCCTGACTGTCGGGAAATAATGCAATTGTTACCGCTCGCAGACCTGAGGTTTATCCATATTGCCACAACATCTCTCGGGATTGCATCAACGGAAGGGTATACCTTTGACGATCTTATCAATACGCGGTTCATTAACAGGCAGAAAGGGACAGCGGCACGTATGATATTCGATACGATGCTCAAATCCAGGGGTATCGACCAGGCCCAAATCGATGGATACGGGCATGAAGTGGAGACTCACAAGGCCGTGGCCGAAGCAATACGTAACGGGTTTGCAGACACGGGCATTTGTACTTCCGGTGTCGCAGAGGAGAACGGGCTTCTGTTTGTACCGCTGGTTAACGAGCAGTGTGAATTGGCAATACGAACGGAACTTATGAAGGAACCAAACATATCTGCCCTGATCTCAACAATCCAGTCGGAATCCTTTAAAGCTGCACTGGCGGAAAAAGGAGGTTATAATTTGTCACAGACCGGGTTAATCCGTTGTCTTTCAGAAGACCTCTCTGTTAAGGAATATATCTCGTATGAGAGCGCTACAGCACCCTTCCTTTGAATTATTTGCTGTTTAATTTTTATTATTTCAAATTGAATTAGAGGATATCAGGCATCTGGATAAAGGATAACTACTATCATTACTGAAAAGGACAAGTTAATCTGTTACAGAAGAATAAATCCGGGAGACAGTTAGTTGGAAGAAGAGGTTCACGGCGGATTGAAGTTTAACCTGTCCGAGCTTGCCGGGGCATTGGGAGATTTCGGAACAATTCTCCCCCTGATGTTTGCGGTTGCCCTCGTATGCCATCTTAACCTTGGGATTATTCTTCTCTTTTTCGGCATCTGGTTCATTTTTACCGGGCTCTACTATCGCCTGCCGATCCCCATTGAACCAATGAAAGTGATCGCCGTTGTAGCGATTTCAAGTGTTCTCGCCGGGCCGGAAATTGCAGCCGCAGGTATACTCCTCGGCCTCCTTTTTTTCTTCCTCGGGTTTGGCAAATGGATGTATTATATTGGAAAATATATCCCTAACGCTGTAATACGGGGCATCCAGCTGGGACTGGCCCTGTTACTCCTTAAATCTGCAGGGGACTTTATGCTCCAGGCCCCGGCATTTTTTGCATTCGGGATTGGCGTCATCGTTCTTGTATTCCTCCTTTCTTTCCTTGGAAAGATACCGGACCTCTCTGCACTTATCCTGCTGGCAGCTGCGGTTATAATTGGCATTTTCATACACGGTGTTCCTGATATTTACATAATTAATATCCCGGGACTGGTAATCCCCTCGTTTGCCGATTATATTACCTCAATTCCTGAACTTGTCCTGCCCCAGGCGGTTATCACCATCACTAACGCCATCCTGGCCACCTCCCTCCTTACCAAGGATATGTTTTCCCGGGAAATCCCCCCAGAGAGACTTTCAAAGACAATCGGTGTCATGAATATTATTTCCGCCCCATTCGGGGGATTTCCCATGTGTCACGGGGCAGGGGGTCTTGCAGCCCAGTACCGGTTCGGGGCAAGGACCGGGGGTGCTAATATCTTTGCAGGGGTTATCCTCCTTGTCATTGCAGTATTTTTCGCCAGCCCTGCAATCCAGGAACTCATCTCTCCGGGAGTGTATGGAGCACTCCTCGTCTTTGTTGCCATCGAGATGGGAAAGCATGGGTTAAAAACTGACTCCTTGCCCGTCACGGTCCTGACGGGTGTCCTGGCATTACTATCCGTCGTAGGTGGATTCGTTGCCGGCATGATCCTTGCTTACCTGATGAAATATTACAGGGATAGAAAACTAAAAGGGAAACGTGTCACACCATCCGGGTTACCATAACAAACTCTTCGCTTAACATTTTTATCCGGTTAAGTAATAGTATAGAGAAAGAACCGGACGTGACCAATGGACAAAGAACTACCCAGTGATCTGTATTGTGATCATATCGATTGGATCAACGTCTGGAAAGAGAGGAAATTAAGGCAATTATCTACACCACATTACTCGAAGAGTATCGATTTCTGGTCCGACGAAGAGAATGTCAGGCGCCTGTATCTCTATGACAAGAAAGGGAGAGCAAACCTTGTCATGGAACAACTGGGCGGAATAAAGGTCTACCCGGGTGCAAAGGTTCTGGATATTGGTGCCGGCCCGGGTACTCTTGCCGTTCCTCTCGCACGCAGGGGCTGTAAGGTCACCGTAGTTGAGCCTTCGCCAGTGATGGTATCTGCACTCAGGGATTACCAGGCATCAGAAAAGGTTGAAGAGATCCATATTATTGAAAAAAGATGGGAAGATGTCACGGTCGAAGAGCTGGGGGGGCCGTTCGATATTGTGATTGCATCGTATTCCCTCTCGATGGTAGACATTGATGAAGCAGTTCGTAAAATGGATGCTGTATGTTCCGGAACGGCCTACCTGTTCTGGTTCCTGAAACCATCACCTTCCTCAGAGGTCCTCTTTGATTTGTGGCCAAAAGTCCATGGGGTCCCGTACTATTATGAGCCGAAGGCGGATTGTCTATTAATGGCCCTTCTGCAGATGGGGATATACCCGAATTTTGAGGTGCTGAAATCTAATCACCGGCACCGCTACCTGACAATCGGTGATGCAACAGCAGATTTTCACAGGCGCATGGCCTGCACTGATGAACACCAGGATAAAATAATCAGGAATTATCTCCGAACAAAATTAACCATGATCGGAAACGAATTCCAGCTCAGGGGTTCATCGTACGGGGCGAAAATCTGGTGGACGAAAGCCCATGACTCAACGCAGAGGCCCTGAAATCCCTGTTTTAAGAAACAATACTATGAAACCGGAAACATCGTTCACTATCATCGGCACAATTCGATCACCTTGGAAAACTGCCGAAGGTATGCCTATTCAGGCAACCGGGGCGAAGGACATTCAAGGACGTATCGAACTATTCGAGGAGTTCCGCCCCGGGCTTACTGACCTTGAAGGGTTTTCACGCATTATTCTTATCTACCAGTTCCACATGTCAAATGGTTACGACCTCATGGTAACCCCATTTCTGGATACAAAGCCCCACGGAGTGTTTGCTACACGGGCACCACGACGACCAAGCCAGATAGGGATATCGGTAGTCAGGTTGGCAGGTATTGATGAATCCGGAGTAGATATCCTTGATATTGATATTCTTGACGGGACCCCCGTACTGGATATCAAGCCGTATATTCCGGAAATTGATTCATTTCCTGGTGAAAAAACCGGATGGCTTTCAGAGCCCGGAAATATGACCACCTCCCGGGCAGACCGCAGGTTCACTGGCAGATAATATCCCTTGGACCAAAAGCCTACCTGGCTGGGTAGGCAGATCTGATATAGTGTAATACCGGGCATTTCAACAGAGAAAGAAAAGTCCACTACCTGATTGCTAACTGCTTGTTCCGGTAAAATCCAGGGGGATTTCTCCCGGAACCCGAACGAGCTGGAGCGGGGATTATGATGATCGCTGTAGCCTTGGCTGTGGTGCCTGCCGGACCATATGACACAAATTAGATTACCCTGTGCCGCCAAAACCCCCAATGCGGCATAGTATTGTTACGAGGGATCGAATAAAAATATTTTCTTAAGAGGGCAGGTTAATAATATTAAATTAACATAGATAAAGATAGCCCAATCTATCATTCGGCACGGATCACAGTCCCTACTTTTTCACCGTTCAACAGTTTCGCAAGATTTCCCGGTACGTGCCCGTTGATGATATGCACTTCCCTGACGTTCCTGGCATCAGGGAGAAGCGATACTATCATGGGTTCGAGGACCATGTCATCCAGGTTCATGGCAAGAAGTTCTTTCGAAGTGATATCGGCGATGAATTCAGCATCGGGATTTGTAAGCGGATTTTCGGAAAATAACCCATTCACATTCTTCAGTAAAATACAGCGTTTCGCTCCCACCACTTCAGCAGCCAGAAATGCACCGGTATCAGTGCGGTGCGGGGGAATGGCCCCGTGTTCACCCGGGTGTTCGTATAACCCATACGGAGGGGTACCATGCATAACCGGTAACGCACCAAGGAAGATCTGTGTCGGTAGTTCCAGGAGGTCCCCTGTGTGAATACGGACACCATGCCAGGGGGCCAGTAGGATCGAGACCATTATCGCATTCTGTTCGGATATTTTTCCTGCCAGTTCAGCGAGCACCCCGGTTGGCATCCCGAGGTCAAGCCCGATATCCAGAATATGCCGCGCACGGACACCTCCGCCGGTCACTACGAGCATCTGGTTATCTTTGGAGAGGCCCCCTATCTCATTTATCAGGGGGAGGAGTACCTCCCGGCCGTAGTCTATAATTCCGTGCCCGCCAATTTTCACAACATTGAGCTCAGGCATCAGCCGGAGCCTCGGACGGTTGCGGTACGCGCTAAGAAGGCTCCTTCTTGAAAGGGTCTCCCCTTTTAATTTATTGTCAAGTTCAAATTTCCGGTGCACAAGAAATCACGATATCTTTATATGCCTGAATAGTTAATAGTGGTAGTGATAAACCAGTTGGTATATCAGCAGGTGTAGAAATGATGAAGTTATATGTCAGGGAACGCCAGAAGATTGGCGAAGGTGTAAAGCAGCCTAAATACAGGGTTTTAGCGGTAACGGGCGGAGAATTACAGATCGAAGCGACCCACTTCCGTAAGGTCGAGATCGAGGAGATCGCAAAAGATGTGGGGGCCCAGGTCGTCTACATGGAACCGGTAGCCGAAGATGAAAAGCACAAATTCGGACATTAATACACTTTTTTAAACAACCGGCGGATTCAAACCAGCCGGAAAAGAGCCGGGTTAACCACAGGACTGCCATAACCTAGCTGGGGGTCAGGCTCACAAGGGATTTCTTCGCGTCACATCCGTGTATGGAAGTCTTAATGGCAATTGGCCAGAATATAATTATTATATCATGGCTCAGGCGCTTTCTATCGATATCCTTTTTGATGCGGCTATCCGGATACAGCTCCTCCACGACCGGAATATTGCCGTCTCTTTCTCCGAAAAACAAATCCAGGTAAAATTTCCGACAACCCGAAGACTTGCAGAATTCCTCGAAGTGCCACATTATTACGTATTACCCTATTTTGCCATGATGGAGCAGGAAGAGCTGGTCACCCGGGCAGAACGGGTGGGCATCCTGACTACCATGAAAGGGACGAATATTCTCATTGGACTGATGAAGACTCATTACCGATCGGAAGCCGAGAAGATCCTCGGACCTGAGTTGTTCAATGATATTGTCAATGCACTGTCCCGCTACAAGGATTCCTAGATATTAATAAGGTATATTTCAAGAGTCAATACCGTTTAGTGAACATTACCGGAATTTATCAGAATATTCATTACTTTCCACAACAAATGTCAAAAAACAGGAATTGAATGTTTTTTAAGTCCAGCTGATTTCCAGAAAGGACACCGGACCAGGAGGGGTGATTTCGCATGAATGATATCGTTGATGGATTTGCGCAGGCCATCCAGTTGATCGTCACGCTGAACCCCGAGGTAATGGAGATCGCGATGAGGACACTCATGATATCCCTCACCGCAACGCTGCTTGCATCCCTTGTTGCCATCCCGCTCGGCTGGTGGATCCATTTTCATGAATTCTCCGGCAAACGTGTGGTCATTAACATAATTCAAACCCTGTATGCGGTGCCGACGGTACTAGTGGGTCTTCTTGTCTACCTGCTGATCTCAAGTTCAGGCCCGCTTGGTATGCTCGGACTCCTCTTCACGCCGACGGGTATGATATTTGCCCAGATGCTCCTGGTT
>JBAXTR010000093.1:0-7509 GCA_037130095.1 Methanomicrobiales archaeon | reverse complement strand
GTACATATCTGGCAAGTATTTATCTGCCGGTATTACCATGATTTGTTGGTTGGTGACGAAATAGTGAGGATCGAGGATGCGAGGGAAGATTTCCCAATAATGAAGGACTTAATTTACCTGGATAGTGCCGCAACGAGTCTTTCCCCTGTCCCGGTTATCCATGCCATGGATGATTACGAGCTCCGGTACCGTGCAAACGTTGGCAGGGGGGTCCACCGTCTTGCGATGGTTGCTACACAGAAATATACAGATGCACATAGGAAGATCGCGTCCTTTATAGGGGCAGGGCAGGGGCAGGTAGTCATCACGAAGAATACCACCGAGGCGATCAACCTGGTCGCCTGCGGCCTTGAGTGGCGGAAGGGTGACCGGATTGTTACCACCCTTCTCGAGCACCACTCCAATTATCTTCCCTGGCTCCGTCTCAATGAGAAGTATGGTGTCGATCTTTGTGTCATTCCTCCCGGGCAGGACGGGGTATTTGACCTTGCCCTGTTTGAAGAAGCAATTAACGATGCTACAAGACTCGTGGCTGTAAGCCATGCTTCGAATGTCCTTGGCTCGGTAACCCCGGTAAAGGAGATATCGGTACTTTGCAGGGAGCACGAAAGTCGTCTCCTGGTTGACGGTGCCCAGTCAGTCCCCCATATACCCGTGGATGTTGAAGTGGCAGGATGCGACTATCTCTGTTTTTCAGGCCACAAAATGCTTGGTCCAACCGGGACCGGGGTACTTTGGATGAAATCCCCCGACCTCTCCCCGCTGCTTGTAGGGGGTGGGATGATCACCGATGTTACCGCAGGCCATTATACAGAAACCGGCGGCTACCAACGGTACGAGGCAGGGACACCCCCGGTCGGAAGTTGTATTGGCCTTGGAAAGGCTGTTGATTACCTGATGGATATCGGTATGGAGAAAATAATGGACCACGAAAGGGTACTTACAACCCGGATGATTGCGGGGCTTTCATCGATCAGAGGTGTAACGTTATACGGGCCCCCGCCTGGAAAAGACCGCATCGGTGTTGTCTCGTTTACCGTGGAGAACATTCACCCTCATGATGTGGCCCACATCCTCGATGAGGCTGCAGGAATCATGGTCCGGTCAGGGGAACACTGTTGCATCCCGCTGATACGCCATATCGGAGCGCCCGAAGGTACCGTCAGGGCAAGCCTGCACCTGTATAACAATGCAGATGACGTTGAACAACTCATAGTGACGGTAGAAGAGATCTCACGGATGGTATGAATGTACAAGGTCGTTCGTTGCACAAGGGAAAAAGCAGGCGCATTTACCGAATCTGAGCATGAAGTGGTCGTTGAGGTCCCACTCACCATAACCGTCAACGGCAGGCATGCCCTCACGGTTATGACCAGCCCGGTGATGCTTAGGGAATTTGTAACCGGCCTTCTCTATACCGAGCGAATCATCCATGATCCGGACGAGATCGAATCAATACAGATAGAACCTGACCGGATCAGTGTCCTGACAAAAAACCCTTTTAAAATTCTTATCTCCAAGAAGACCGTTCTTTCCGGGTGTGGAGGATCATCGTCCTTCCTCGATGTCGGAAAACTTCCGAAAATAACGTCTGATCTTGTGATCGACGTTGCTGATATCAGGGTTGGGATGAAGCAGACTCTCGAGTCAGATCTTCATACAAAGACAGGGGGGAACCACATTGTGGGCCTTTTTAATTCCGGTGGAATAGTCTGCATTGCAGAGGATATCGGCCGGCATAATGCCCTTGACCGTGTTATCGGATATGGCCTGCTTAACAACGTAAAATTCACCCGGTCATTTGTGGTCAGTTCAGGTCGGGTATCATCAGAGATGGCAAGGAAATGTCTTATTGCGGGGATACCGGTCATTGCATCGCGGACGGCAACGACGAGTCTTGCCGTGGAAATGGCCGGGAAGACGGGCCTGACGATCATCGGGTTTGTAAGGAGTGACCAGATGAATATCTATACCAACCAGGAACGGATCCGTGGGGCCGGTCTGAATCAATAAACCATTGAAAAAGATCCTGGTTCAGGCAACCTTCCGTTTTTCGGGATTTTTAAACTATTATTTGAACTGATTTTTTTACCTGATTCCAGAAAAATTTCCGGCAGATATTTCGTATTATAATACAAGGACCGTTGTTAGGAATTAACCGTTGAATTATCCGCTCTCTTTTTTTAAACCTGCCAGCAACCTGCATGCCTGGCAGATCCTGCCACTACAAGGATCATTACATACCGAACAATGGTCTATGCCAATGCCTTCTACCCTCTTCTGTGCCATAGTGGCCAGCTCTTGCTGTCCCCGTATTATCCGGTGTGATGTACCAGGGTAGGAGTATTCAATAGCGGCCTGCATTGTCCTCACTTCAGCCCTGAACGCCGTCGTTGCATAGGGACATTCGGGTAACTGGCCGGTAATTCCTTTGATCATGCTATAAAGCGTGATTTCCTTCTCATTCACCTCGTGGAGAGGTTTTATCCGCCGGATAAACCCACGGTCTTCCTGTGTGCCACTATCGCGAAGGAGACGTTCAAAATCGCCCCTGAGGTAATTCATCAGGACAGACTGGGCCGCGTCATCGAGATTATGGCCAGTTGCGATGCTGGTAGCGGCCATCTGCTTTGCAGCGTCTGAAAGGGCTTTTTTCCGGAGAATCCCACAGGCAGTACAAGCACGGAGCGGGTGGGTATTGAGTAGCGAATCCAGGGTAAGGCCGAATAATGACTTAAAGGAGATGATATGGTGAGGTATTCCCAATTGTGATGTGAGAGATACCGCCGATTGTATCGTCTCCTCCCGGTACCCTGCAATCCCTTCGTCGATTGTAATTGCAACTATTTCTGCGTCCCAGCGATCAGGAACGGTACGGGACAGGATTGAAAGAAGGACTGAACTATCCTTCCCCCCCGAAAGACCCACGGCAATCCGGTCTCCGTAATGGACCATCCCGTGCCTGGTAATACTATCGATGACCCTGTGTTCCACGTCAAGGCAGAGGTGGGTTTCACACAAATGCCTGTTTAATCCTGGATCGAAGAATATTGCCGGATTGTCACAACGATCACAGAAAGGAACATTCTGTCTTTTTCCTGTGCCCGCGTCCATCGGTTCACCCTCCGTGTGCTACGAGGAATACCCGGATCTCGTCTTCGCCAGATACGGTTGCATCCTCGGGAATAAGCCTGCCATTTTTCGTGACAATCACTTCAAGCGGGTTGATGTTGTAACGGGTAAGCAACAAGGCTGCGGTTTTCGGTTCCATCCCGGCATCATGTATTGTACCATCGGGTAAGTGCAACCGCATCAGTTATCCACACCGGCTTTTTAGGATGATCATATACACGTCTGGTACTAAGTCACTCCTATTTCATTCTCAATCTATCGTTCGCAAAAGGTCATATCGCCTGAATCCATCTTACTATTCTGGATCCAACCAGCAAGGCTTTTTTCCCGTACATATAAACTAGTAAGAAAATACCTGCCCGGTCGTCTGCATTTCAGTTTACCCCGGATGAAAAAGAAGATAAACTCCCTTTCACCGAGGGGCAAAGAGGGCCTGTTCATGAACAATAACGAAATCAAAGAAAAAATTGTCGCATTGAAGAAAGACAGGGATGCGATCATCCTCGCACATAATTACCAGACAGGGCCGGTACAGGATGTGGCGGACCTGATCGGGGACTCTCTTGAGTTGTCAAGGGCCGCAGCCTCACTTGACGGCAGTGTAATTGTATTTTGTGGCGTTGATTTCATGGCGGAGACCGCCGCAATATTATCCCCGCAAAAAAAGGTCATCCTCCCGGCCTTTGATGCCGGCTGCCCGATGGCAGAGATGGTCACCGCAGAAGAGATCGGGTCTGCAAGGGAACGGTTTCCCGATGCAGCCGTAGTGGCATACGTGAACACGACGGCCGAGGTAAAGGCGGAAAGTGACATCTGCTGTACCTCTGCAAATGCGGTGAAGGTTGTCAGTTCACTCGAAGAAGAGCAGGTCCTCTTTGTCCCGGACAGGAACCTCGCCCGCTACGTAGCCCGGTTCACAAAAAAGCAGGTGATCCCGTGGGAAGGATATTGTATTGTTCACGACCTGATCACGGTTGAAGATGTAGTCCGGGCAAAACAGGATCATCCAGGGGCAGAGGTTATTGTGCATCCCGAATGCAGGCCTGAAGTGATTGATGCAGCGGATTTCGTGTATAGCACCTCCGGGATGATCCGCCACGTTTGTGAAGGAAAAAAACCGGCCTATATCATCGGAACAGAAATAGGGATACTCTACCGGATGCAACGAGAATGTACCGGGAAGTCCTGCTATCCCTTGTCTGACCGGGCTGTATGCTCTAATATGAAAAAAACAAGTCTTTCGCTTGTTCTTGAGTCCCTTGAGAACCTTGCACCCCAGGTTACTGTGCCAGAACCTGTTGCATCACGGGCCCGGAAGGCAATAGATCGCATGCTTGCTATTGCATAATACCTGGTAGAATCGGGTGGATGGTTTTTCCTTCAAGGCTTTTAGCTGGAGATCAACCCCAGTTTCCTGAAAAAAATGTAACCCGCCCATTGTGACCCGTTTGAATTCAGAAACAGATGCTTTCTGATGTGACCGATTGACGCCCAGGGTCATTTTCGGTATCAAAGAATGCCAAGCTCTTCTGCCACGTTCCGCGTGTAGGTTAATGCCCTGATAGCATCTTCACGCTTCAGGTCAGGCCCGTTCTCTGCGAAATGTATAACATTTTCAAGCACCGGGGCGGGGATGCGTCCACGTGCAAGTTCCCGTATCCTGTCCCATGTACGCTCCGGGAAATACAATGACTGTGCTGCACTGAACAGGAGGTCCTTTTGTACCTTGTCGACAAGCCCCTGTATCACGGCCAGATCAAGGATATGCCGGATATTTACGAGCGGGACAGAAAGGGCGATACCCGATTCCGGGTCGAAGATCAATGCAACTTCGTCATCTGATTCAACATTCCCGCTTTTATACAGCTGGTATACCTCACCAACACCCTCCATGCCAAGGGTGTCGAGCTCAGCCGCCCGGAGTGCCCCCATGCTCGAAGCACCGATAACCCTGATCTTTTTTCCTATTGCAGCCAGTATCTCCCGGTGACCTACCGAGCAGTCCTGGAAGAAGACACCATCGATAAGGCAGATAACCCTGGCGCCATTGTGGACTGCGAGGGGAATATCCCCCCGTTTTGCCGGTGGCAGATATTCTGCGGGAAGGATCTGTTCCGCATCATGGACTGGAAGACTCGGCCCGAGGTACACGACGAGTTCGTGCCTCATTACAACGCCTCCCGCTTCGTTCCCCGTCCATTGCAAATACCTCAAGTCCCGGTACAATGACCCGGACAACCGGTACCCCGATATCGGGACGGGTAAGGTCCACTACGATCACCCGGTTGAGTCCTGCATTACCAAGGGCATCGACAACGTTCCTGATATCGGTCAGAAAATCATCGGTGTCACTGGATGGGATTGTTTCAAAGTCTTCATCCCTGTCAGATTCGAACCAGTACCGGTTCAGTCTCCTGGTCCGTTCATACCCGATTTTTCTCCTGAAATCTGCAACTTCTGTATCTTCTCTTGCACCGTGGATCTGTGTCAGCCTGCTCTGGGCTACCTCGGTCAGTGCCCGCAGCAGGGCGATTTTTGCACTGGTATGGGTACCCATCCCGATAGTCAGGAGGGTCGGGTCTTTCAGCTGGACATCGTCTGAGACTGCAGCAATAGTCGGGATCCCGATATCGCTGGTAATATCCTTGATAACAACTTCAACACCTGCATTGGTGAATTTATCAAGTAATTCCTTTTCGAGCCCGGAACTGACGTTCACAACCCTGGGCCCTGTCCTTCTCGTGGTCTCTGCAATAGACCAGGCATCCCGTTCGATCAGTTCCATTAATGCGTGAAATATTGCTTCCTCACGGGTGTTCCCTGATGCCAGTCCGTTTGTATTGGTCCGGAAGAGCGGGAGCGTGAACCGCGGTAGCGGGTGGAATACTGCATGCACCGGGACCCAGATCTCCCTGTTGCTGGCGATATCAAACCCCTCAACCCAGGGTACCATTACCGATGCATCCCCACCTTCAGGCAGGATCAGGTCTCTCGGGTCTATTGCCCGCATCCCCGTGGGAAGTGCCCCATATGCAGCATTTACGGTCTCGCGTACCGAAGGCTCTGCGGAACAACGTTCGATCCCCTCCATCATTGCAGAGACTTTCGCTTCAACCGGGGTAGCTCCTTTTCCATTATAAACTGATATCGCCCCGTCCTTTGCCATCGGGCGGATACTTGAAAATACGGGGATCCCTATGCGGTCAAGACTGGTTATATCAGCGACTCTCGTGATACCTGCCACCGGTAGGAGCGACTCCACTTTCAGAAGGGTTTCCTCCGGGGCTATTGTCCGCTGTGTCTCTGAATTATATGATTTCTTACACGATTTCAGTTCCATGGAACATGCATCTCTCCCTTGCTCCCCGTTATCCTATCTCTTTGACATTAAATTGACAATCTGGCAACATATACATTCTCTTATTCGTGCTCCGGGCCGCTCCCGCTGGTTGGCACGACTTCACCTGGATATATCTGGTGTGCATCCAGACCGGTTGATTCCTTTTGATCTTTTAATTCAGGGATTTTTGTTTGATATTGCATGCTGATGGGAAATCGTGTTGAAATAATTATTTAAAACCATGCCTGCCCACACCGTCAGAAAATATTAAACCCTGCGTTTGAATCCCGTCCGAATACTATCATAATGGAGTGGGCAGGGTGGTGGTGAAAAGCCCCTCCTGTCTGAGCAGGCATACGAATTTTTTTTTAGATTGGCAGGATTGCATAAGTCTATGAAACCCTGTGCTCTACCTTTTTAGATTGGACCGTATTATCAATCGTTTTCATACCCTCGAACCATTTTACCGGCTTTAGTATATCCAGGATTTGCTTTACGGGTTTGAATTTTATTTTAGTGAATGACGTAAAATAATGCATCTAAAAAGACCCCGCCAGAATAGTCATTTACCCAGATATCCCTTTTTTTATAAGAATTGATAATAAAAAAGGATTGAAATTGCCGGAACTATCAGGCCTTGAAGATATCGAAGATCTGGTCGCTTCCTGTTGCAGAAAGCCGCTCACGTTCGGTCTTCTCTTCTGCGAACCCAAGAACCGGTAATTCCATGCTGATGCCTGGTGTATGTCCAAACATCTTCTCCATTTCAACCTGCTGTGCATGCATGAAGAGTGCGTTCGGGATCTCCATTGGGCAGAGTTCCTGGCACTGGCCGCAGTTGATGCAGCTGTCGGAGATGTGTGAGAACCGGATCAGGTGGAACATGAAGTTCGGTGGTACTTCCCCGGGAGCAACGAGATAGGGCTTCCGAGTACTGCACTCAACGCAGTAGCAGATTGGACATGCTTCAATGCAGGAGTAACACTTGATACACTTGGAGGTCTGTTTCACAATTGTTTCAAGGCGTTTTCTTCCCT
>JBAXTR010000092.1:0-7572 GCA_037130095.1 Methanomicrobiales archaeon | reverse complement strand
TCAGCCTCGTCAATTCAGGCAACAACCACCTGATCAGTAATACTGCGAACAACAATACGCAGAATGGGATTTCGCTCACCAACTCGTCCGATAATGTACTGTTCAACAACACGGCCCGGTTTAACCACCAGGACGGTATCCTGCTGAACCAGTCGAGTAACGGGAACAACATCACTGAAAACAGTGTATGTGGCAATTTATGGAACGGAATTGAAGTCGATGGCTCTGTATGGAATGACCTTGTTAACAACTCGGTTTGTAGTAATGGACGAAACGGCATCCTGCTCACGAATTCGAACAATAATTCCCTCGACCACAACAATATAACACGAAATACATTGGATGGAATAAACCTCACGAATTCAGACTCGAACCCCATATTCAACAACACTGTTAGCGAAAACCGGGGTAACGGGATTTCACTCAATCTCTCTAATAACACCCGGCTTGAAGGAAACTCGCTAACCTCCAATATCAAATCCGGTGTCCTTGTCCAGAATTCCCTTAACGACACGATTATCAATAACACCATTCAGCGGAACGGGAATGGTGTTACCTTTGAAAACACCAATTATAGTTTCATCCTTGGTAATCTTATCAGCGATCAGGCAGGCAATGGGATTACGTTGAATACCTCGTATTCCAACATAATCGCCAATAACACGGTCGTTTTAAGTGGAAAATACGGTATCTACTATAATGGGTCTGGAAATAACCTGGTCTATAACAACTGGTTCAATAACGATGCCAATGTCAAACTTGAAGGAAAAAACCTTGGAAACAACTGGAACATTCCCAAAACCGATCCATATACAAATATTTATGGTGGCCCATATCTCGGAGGCAATTACTGGGCACAGCCAGATGGGTTTGGGTTTTCGCAGGTAACCCCGGATCGTGGTGATGGATTCGCAAACCATTACTACCAGTTTGACCGAAATGACCCGGATAATATCGATTGGCTGCCACTGACGAACTATACTCCAAAACCACCGGTGCCTCCAAATCCAAATCAGTATTACTTTAATCCCATTATACCAACCCCTGATAATGAAACCTGGGACAGCAAATTCATCCTTGACACGATACCGGGTTATATGAGTCCCTGCGAATCCCGGAATGTATCCATCACCTTCAAGAATAACGGAACTGAGACCTGGACTCAGGTTGTAGAATTAATACCGCAATCCAATTGTGGTATTCAATTCATCCCACAACGTGTAGGGATTGAGCGGGGTGTGGTTGTTAACCCTGGAGAAAATTATACCTTCAACTTCACCATCATTGCCCCCTGTGCAAATACAACCTGTAACATAACAGCTCGCATGAGCAGGTATGCGTACGGGAATTACCAGGGAATTAAATTCGGAGATACTGCGTGGGAAGTTGTTACCGTTTCAGACCAGGTGAAACAGGCAGTAAAAGGCATCCCGGTCAATACCACAAAGGTCAGCAATTCATTTGTATCGCTCAAAGAACGTCCAAGAAATATTACCCACCAAAATGTCACATTGCAGCGGTTAGTTACAATATCTGCCGGGAAAGAACCCACATACCTCCAGCGTAATACATCGGTTCTCTACAAAGAAAGGATTGCAGATTTCTATCAGCTCCAGAACACGACCTCAATTACAAAGAATATACTGGGGGTTGCAGAATCACGGTTCCAGACAGCATCAAAAGTGCAGGTGGCCCCGGTATATCCTCCGGTGGGTGATATTTCAATAGGAAACACCCGCAAAGGTACTGAAACTGCAGGATATTATCCTAACCTTGTAACCAACAGTACTAATCAGCCTGTTAAATCGCTTCTAAATCAGAGAAGTCCTCTGAATACCATCTCACCTGTTTTATTAATACTTATTAATGCGATTCAATGAAGGTGGGATCTTCTGACTCCCCCTCTTCCATAACATCTAACGGGGAGAAAATCAAAATCCATGCATTTAACAGGGATTACGTCGAGTCTTCATGCTGGTGCTCTCTCATGCTCGAAGTATGCCGGATTCCTGCAAGATGGCAAGGATATATTCTATCCGGGGTATTTTTTCTACTCCTTGGAATCATCTGCCTTGCCCTGACCCAGCAGGTAATGAGCGTTCTTCTCATACTCTTTAGTGCTATTGCCCTGCTGATGGGGATTCTCCTGATAGCTGCTGGAGTGTTTGTATCCGGATTACGACTGCAATGGGTCCCCCTGTTATTTCTTGGAATAATCTTTATCGTGATTGGATTGGCCTCGATCTATTACCCTGAAATTGTTTCAGCCCTCGCGATCTACCTTCTCGCCGGAATTGCCCTTCTCGTGGGATCATTGATGGTGATATACGGGTCAATCTCGTTTGCAGAAATGAAAACACGGGTTCTTATCGTTCTTCTCGGTGTTATCGCGCTCGTTATCGCTGGATATATGATACTATACCCGAAGAGCGCTGCCGGGTTGTTGTTGAAATTGTGGGGGTTTTTTGCCTGTATCTTGGGAATTGCGTTATTGGTACAGGGACTTATTTTAAGGAGGGTAAATTACGAATTCGGTTGCAACGAAGAGAATACCTGACACCTGATTTCTTCTTTTTTCATGACTGTGGAACCGTAACAACTAATCCTCCAGGTATCCGGACTGAATTTCTATTATCTCTGAACTGTCTTTTGCTGCAGCGTAAAGCCGGAGTGGTTCTTCATTGACTTCGAGAAAACGTTGTCCCCACCCGAAACAACCTAGTAATCCTTTTGCCTGGACGGGTTCCCCGAGAATTATCAGGGTGGCTGCGAACGCCTCAACGGAATTGAGTCGCCATGGCCTCCCGAAATTGACCGGGTTCGCCGCAAGGAGAAAAGGGAGTGCTTTCCTGTTCCGCCAGCCAGATACAGCCCCGGTATCAAGCACTTCCCAGGAACAATCAAGCGCAGTAACCGATTGCACACGGGAATCTGCTGGTGAGAGCGCCTGTTCCGCAGTCGGATCAAGGAGAAGCGTATTTTTTGGGATCTGCGATATTTTATTGAATAGTTTCACCATGCCGGCCCGTTCAAGCTTTTTGACCGTGCATTTTCTCGGGTCACAGCTGTTGTCGCGATAGGCATAGAGAGGAATCATCTATGTTTTGTGAGAGCCTACATTCAATCAATGTATGTGTTGATGTGTCCCTGTATTACGAACCCGTCATTGAGGGCCGAGGGGATCACGAGCGAAGCAGATCTTAACCTGTTCGACTGTGCCAGGAAGCGGTGTGAGTGCTTCGGGATTGAGGTAGTAACCCTTCCCTGCCCTGAAACATTGTATCTCGGGCGGGACAGGTCGCCTGGGACATATCTTGAACGGCTAAATACACCAGAATTTTTTGATTTGCTGGGGGATCTTGAAATAAAAGTCCGGGAGATAATCCAGACAAGGGGCCCACCCCTTTGTATAGTCGGGGTAAATTCTTCGCCCACCTGCGGTACCAGCACAACCCATTACGGCAGCGTGGATGGTTCATCTACAAAAAGACCTGGGCGGGGTGTGTTTCTTGACCGGTTTCCTGAAATTAAGGCTATCGATGTCTCGGAATTTGCAAGGTACAAGGTGTACCTCGCAGCCCCCCTCTTTTCTGAAGCAGAAAAAACGTTTAACCTGATGATCTCGGAACTTCTCACCAGCCATTTTTTCCAGGTCTACCTTCCCCAGGATGTTGGCGATGACAACCATTGCAGGGATGGGGAGGAACATAAACACATATTTGAAAGCAACCTGGACGAGCTTGACACAACTGACCTCCTTGTTGCAGTTATTGATGGTGCCGATGCAGACTCGGGGACTTCATGGGAGATGGGGTACGCCTACCGGCGGGGTATACCCGTTTACGCAGTCAGAACCGATTTTCGTATTGCCGGGAACCATGAGCTCGTAAACCTGATGCTAGAACAGTCATCAACGGTAGTCAGGAACCCATCAGACCTTCCGGGTGCAATGAAATCCCCACGCACCTGATTGGGTTTCATTTTCATAATCATACCCCCGCTCGTTTTTACTTTTTTAGCTGGGTCCCCACTATGGGGGGGGAAGCTCCGGATTTTTGGATAAAACCTATCTCCATTAGAACCGAACGTTGTATGCAATGTCTAACCTGAATGTGGCGGTTATCGGGTCCCCTGAATATTCAAAAGATCTGGGAAAGATCGGGACCATCAGCGATTTCACGTTTTTTAACCTGAAAAAAGAAGATGTCACGGTCACCATGATAGAACCAAGCAGGTACCCGGAGAAACTTTCCTCGTTGTTCTACACCATCTCGATGGCACAAAAGGTGGTCCTGGTGGTGGATGAGATCAATGCCCAGTTTGGGGAATCAGTCCTCATGCTCAATTGTGCCGGAATAACCAATGGTATCCTGATATTGCGGAACTACATCACCCCAGAGCAGGTCTCACCCCTGATCCGGGATACGGTAGTCGGAGGGTACGAACTATTCGAGGATGACCGCATGCGACTCCGTGAGCACCTCCTTGAAGAAGCAGCAAAAATCGAAGAGAAGCCTCCGACCGCAACAACCCCGCCGGGAGCTATGCCGGTTGATCATTCCTTCCCGGTGAAAGGGATCGGGACCGTTGCGCTCGGGTGTGTTGTAAATGGGGTTATCAGGCGCCATGACAATCTCCATGTCCTCCCGACAAAACACATTGCACTCGTCCGATCAATCCAGAAACATGATGCTGATGCCGAAATTGCATACCCCGGCGACCGGATTGGGTTCGCCCTGAAAGGTGTGGAGGCAGAGGACCTGGAACGCGGCTACGTCCTCTCAAAGGACCCTGCCCTCACGTCATCATCGACAATCCACGGGCGGGCGGAACTGATAAAATACTGGCCTTCAGCGTTAAAAGAGGGGATGGTCCTGTATATCGGGCACTGGATGCAGTTTATCCCCTCGAAAGTAGCCTATGCAAACAATGCCGGAGACTGGCACCGGCCTGAGCTGACATTGAAGACCGAGAAAGAACTGGTGTATCCTCCCGGGGCACGTGCTATCCTTCACTATCTTGAGGGTGGTAAACTGCGGGTGGTCGGGACAATAATTATCGAATAAATAACGGCAGAGGGAGATTTCCTGCCATATTCTTTTTCCGGAATCCCGGGAGCTATTTTCACATTCTGCTTCCCAATGAATTTAAACGTAATACCTTCTCATCTTACACAGGTGAATAAATTTGCTTGAAGGATTGATACCCTGGATTATCGGGGGAATAGTAGTCCTAGTCCTCGTTGTCCTCGTCCTCTACTTTGTCGGGATCTATAACCGCCTGTATACGCTGAAAAATTCATCCGAGGCGACGTTAGGTCAGATCAGGGTAGCGATGAAGAAGCGCCTGGACATGATCGACCAGCTCCTCGGGGCAGTAAAAAGTTATGCAAAATTCGAACAGGAGACCCTGCAGAAAGTAACCGAGATGCGGACCAGCGTGGGTACCGCAGGTCCCGGGGACCTGAACAAGATCGAGCAGGAATCCCGGTCCCTCTTCGGAAGACTTATAGCGGTCGCTGAGAATTACCCAGATTTGAAAACCAATACAACGGTCCTGAACCTGCAGGAAGCGATTAAAAACGTTGAAGAGGAGATTGCAAGGCAGCGGTATACCTACAACAACATCTCTCAGCAGTTCAATATCCTGTGCGATACAATTCCCTCAAGTTTCGTTGCACACATGATCGGGATGAAAAAGCTGGACTACCTGCAGTTCGAAGAGGCGATCAATACTCCCCCGAAAATCGAGTTCTAATGTTGAAGGAGGCTTGAAACGTCCATGAGCGAGCTGAAACAGATTGTATCCCTTGTCATTATCTCGTTACTGGTAGCCGCCGGGGTAATCCTCCTTGCGGGTGCATTACCCGGGCTGATTGAGGGAGACCTCGTGGTCGGCCATTATGATGCAGTGCTGTATGAAAACGGCACCCTGGCAGAGCATTATGATTATGTCGTGAAAAACAGCGGGGAGTACCGGATGCTGTACCGGTTCTGGGAAGCCCCGCTTCTCACTAACCCTTCGGATAAACCCTACCTTGAATTTGTGTCACTGACAAACCCTCCCGGTACTACAGGGTACATCAAGGATGCCGGGTCCAGGGTTACGATTGTCGGGAATGGCGGGGACCCGGCCCAGACTGGTAAGATCCAGCAGCTTGCTGAACTGAATGAGATGGGTGCCTTCAAACCCTCCTACTATGATGCGGGGACCTACACACTTGAAACAGTTGTGATCGTTCATCCACCCCTGGAATATGATGGACAGAATGGTCACCTGAATATCAAGCTCGTCGACCAGCACATCCCATACCGGGATATCAGGATTTTCATTCCAGCCGGTTATGTTAAGGAAGTATATCCCCATCCGGCACACCTGAAGGTGGAGAAGAGCGGGGACCAGATCCTCGTCACCGGGTCTGCAGCCGGGGATGAGACTGTTGGTATTGAACTCCTCCTCTCGAAAGATGCTATCCCGTTGATGGATGGATATCCGGTATTCGTGGAGGACGTTGCAGGGAAGACACGTGCTGCAAACCCATGGTACAACAATCTCGCCTACCCGCTTGCCGAGGCACTCAGGGCGCTTGGAATTGCAGCGCTGGTCCTCACACCGTTTGTATTTATCGGCATTTTCTACCGGTACGGGAGAGAAAAGCCGTTCACTGTTCCGAAATACCTGAGTTTTGTCCCGGACCCGACGAAAAAACCGTGGGTCGTGAACCTCCTGTTCAAGGGGGATGCGATGTCCTTTGACGAGGACGGTTATTATGCCACCCTGATAGACCTGCACCGCAGGAGAATTGTCCGGATTACCGAGAAAGAGGGTGAAAAGGGGGTTACCATTGCACTGCTGGAAAAACCGGCAGATGATGTCTATGAACAGCGGGTGCTTGGATTTTTAAAAGATATCGCAAAAGACGGGGTTGTGGACACCGCTGTTATCCAGGAGCTTGCCCAGAAGGCAAAGACCAGTACGGGTTCCCAGTCAAAGATCCTGCAATACCAGCGGGAACTGTCCGATGTGACGAGGCGTGTTGATCCGAAACTGATAAACGAGTATATCGTTGACGGTCGCGATCACATTATTCCCGTTGCATTAACCGGGGTAGCATTTCTTGCTCTCTCGGTCCTTCTGCTGATAATTTCTCCTGTTCTCATCCCTATACTAGTCCCCGCAGCGTTCCTCTGGGGTGGTGTCGTGGTACTCGCAGGAATTGCATTCGCCTATCCGTCAACACTGTTCGGGCACTGGAAAGATGACAAGTATAAAGAAAAGCTGGAATGGGATGCATTTGCGTATTTCCTATCCGACCTTGCATTGATCAAACAATATTCTCCTTCCGATATCTCCCAGTGGGGCGACTGGCTTGTTTACGGGACCGCACTAGGTGTCGGGAAGCATGTTGAAAAAGCGATGAACGAGCTGAATGTCCATATCCCCGAAGCCGGAGTGCCACTTGGACTGATGCATGGTGCATTTGTCCCGATTGTTGCATTTTCTCCCCCTTCACAGGGTGGTAAGATCCAGCAGCTTGCTGAACTGAATGAGATGGGTGCCTTCAAACCCTCC
>JBAXTR010000091.1:0-7598 GCA_037130095.1 Methanomicrobiales archaeon | reverse complement strand
CCCTCACCATCGATAACACGTCCCCAGATATCCCCGGGATCCACTATTCCAGCACCAACTGGTACGATTGGAAGTATGGTATACGAGAATGTCTCCGAAATTATGGTTTCAGCCCAGGAAATTTCCGCTGCCTGGGATCCGAACGGTCTTACCTGTAACGCAAAATCATGTACCGCAGGATTTGTGAATAATAACGGTGACACAGTACAAGTCCAGACAACATTATATGATTCATCAGATTCGGCAAAAGCCGGGTATAATTCGGAAAAACAAAAAGATTCGGCGTATAAAACCATCCCCTTTGATATTCCGGATGAAAGTTATGGCTGGATGCAGAAGTCTCAAAGCGGCGTGGTATTCAGGAAGAATAATGCGGTTGTTATTGTAGATTATACAACAAAAAGTGGCCTGGCATCAGTAAACATAGCAAAAGAATTTGCAGGTATATATGCTCAGAATTTATAGAGAAATTCCCTACCACCTAGCAATCAAAAAAAACAACAATATGATCCTTTTTTTCATTAAACCTGGGATCGGTTGAAAATACGATCTTTCTCTCTAAGTTTCCCCAAGCCTCTTCTTCAGTGAATTGACCTGGTCCCGAATCCTGATTGCTTCCTCGAAATCCAGGTCCTCTGCAGCTGCTTTCATCGCAGCTTCAAGTTCAATGATAAGGTTCGGTAACTCAACCTTCGGAATGTGCTTGACATCCTTAATGTCCACCTCCTTCTCCCTGACAGGTTTTATTATTGTCATGGGGACAATATGGTGCTTCTCGTTGTATGCAAGTTGCATCTCGCGGCGTCTTTTTGTCTCCGAAAGGGCCACATCTATGGACTTGGTGATATGATCAGCATATAATACGACGTGAGCATTCACATTTCGGGCTGCCCGCCCGATAATCTGGATCAGGCTTCTCGCATCCCGCAGGAACCCCTCTTTGTCGGCATCAAGGATCCCGATAAACCCGACCTCCGGGATATCAAGCCCTTCGCGGAGAAGATTGATCCCGACAAGTACATCGAACCGGCCAAGCCTCAGTTCCCTGATAATCTCGGTCCTTTGCAGTGTATCTATTTCCGAATGCAGGTACCGCGTCCTAATCCCCCGGGCGGCAAGGTATTCGGTATATTCCTCGGCGAGTTTTTTCGTCAGGGTCGTCAGGAGTACACGGTCCCCCCGGGCGATAGTTGTCTCGATCTCACCAATCACGTCCTCAGTCTGCCCTTCCGTCTTCCTTACTTCTACTTCAGGATCTACAAGCCCGGTGGGCCTGATAATCTGCTCGACCACCTGGCCGGAATGTTCCAGTTCGTAGTCCGCCGGGGTGGCTGATACGAAAATGACCTGGTGCATGTACTGCTCAAACTCTTTGAACATGAGCGGCCTGTTATCATACGCACTTGGAAGACGGAACCCGTAATCAATAAGGGACTGTTTCCTTGAACGATCTCCCTTGTACATACCATGAAGCTGCGGTATTGTCTGGTGACTCTCATCAATAAAAAGAATAAAATCCTCCGGGAAGTAATCCAGCAGGCAGTAGGGTTTTTCGCCTGGTTTCCGAAAGTCAAAGTGGCGCGAGTAATTTTCTATACCCTTACAGCTCCCGCTTTCCTCGATCATCTCAAGGTCATACCTGGTCCGCTGTTCAAGCCGGTACGCTTCGATGATGCCAAGTTCCGGAAGACGTTCTTTCAATTCCTCCCTTATGGTCAGCATCGCACGTTTCTGGTCTTCCTCAGGAATGACATAATGGCGTGCAGGGTATACGTAGAAATAGCTCATCTTCTCCCTGACCTGGCCGGTATTTTTGTCAATCTCCGTGATCCGGTCAATTTCATCCCCAAACAGCTCGACACGGATAATATTATTGAAATAACCGGGGATCAGGTCAATAGTATCCCCTTTTACCCGGAACCGACCGGGCATAAGCTCGATGTCATTTCTCTGAAACTGGCAGGTAACCAGGTTACTGATAATCTCTTTTCTCGAGCTCTTTTCGTTCACTCTTAGCTCAAACCCCATGTTCCGGAAATTTTCCGGCCGGCCAAGACCATAGATGCAGGACACCGAAGCCACCACAATTACGTCCCGCCCCGACAGGAGTGAAGCGGTAGCAGAGAGACGGAGTTGCTCAATCTTCGGGTTTATCTGTGAGTCTTTCTCGATATACTGGTCTTTTGCAGGGATATACGATTCAGGCTGGTAATAATCATAATATGAGACAAAATATTCGACCCGGTTATCAGGAAAGAATTCCCTGAATTCATTATAGAGCTGTGCTGCAAGGGTCTTGTTATGGGCAATGACCAGTGCAGGTCTCCCTGCATCCCTGATCACGTTTGCCATAGTATAGGTCTTTCCCGACCCGGTAACCCCGAGGAGTGTCTGGTATTGCATCCCTTCACGAAGCCCATTGACTAGTTTCTTTATTGCTTCCGGTTGGGAGCCTTTTGGTTCAAATGGTGCATTCAGGTCAAAATCAGTCATAGTAACAAGAGGGAAATGTGAATATTGTTATTCAGGGTTTAATTACACCTTAATCAGCGTCTTCTTTAATCTTGAATTTTTTTCCGGCTTCAATCCAGGGTACCAATTATCAGCCGGCTATTCAATAATAATTTGGATACTGGCATTTCAGAGAGGGTTCTGATTTAGAGGTACGTATAAGACAATATTTTGAAGAAGTAAGGGGAAATTACCCCTTGATCGATTTCTTTTTCCGGAGCAACCGGTGATAGGTGACTGCAAACCGGTGTGCTTCATCCCGTATCCCCTGGAGAAATAATGAGGCCCTCTCTTTCCGGTCAATAGGTATGGGGTGTGCGTGGCCTACCATGTAGATCTCTTCCTCGCGTTTTGCAAGGGCAATAACCGGAAGTGATAGCCCCAGCTTTTTAATTTCCTTCACTGCAGCATGCAGCTGGCCTTTGCCACCATCTATCATCACCAGGTCTGGCATTGGGCTACCCTCATCCTTTAACCTTGAATAACGGCGACGTACTATCTCCCCAATCGCCATGAAATCATCCACACCTTCAACGGTCTTAATCTGGAACCGCCGGTAATTCTTTTTGTCCGGCCGGGCATCACTAAACCGGACCATCGAACCTACAACACTAGTCCCGGACAGGTGAGAAATATCAAAACATTCGATTACCCGCGGCAGCTCTGAAAGACCCAGCTGGTCCCTGACTTCATGAAGCTTGATTTCGTCCCCGAAAAATACCGTCTCGATGTTCACCCTGACAAGATCAAGAAGCCTTTTTTTTGCTCCTCTCTGCGGAACGGTAACGGTAACCTTCCTACCCTTCTGCTTTGAAAGGAATTCCTCCATTGATCCGCTAACTGGTTCGGGCAACACCAGTTCTCCGGGAGGTACGTTGACAGAATAGTACTGGACAAGAAATTCTTCAAATGCGTCCTCGCGGTAATCGAACACGTACTCTTTTTTATTCGCAAGGGTTCCCAAATGAACAGGAAAGAGCATCAGGTATATTTTTTCGCCCTGTACGAGATAATTAATGATGTCCTCCTCGGTATCCTGGGGCCGGACCATATCCTGTCGCTGCCCCAGCCGTTCTATTGCATTGATCTGGTTCCTGACCATCATCGCCCCTTCGTAGTCCTGGGATTCAGAACGGGTATTCATGTCTTCTTTCAGCTGCCGGGTAAGTTCGGTCCCCCGGCCCTTTAGGACCAGTATCGCTTTTAACACCTGTTCTGCGTAGTCTTCCGGAGATAAGGCCCCGATACAGGGAGCTGAACATGTGTGAATGTGGTACCTAAGGCAGGCTCGCCGTCGAAGATTTTTGCAGGTCCGGAGAAGGAAGACTTTTTTTACAACGGAGTACACGTAATCCCGTTCGGCTGCAGAAACAAACGGCCCGAAAAAAGTGCCTTTGGTTGTTGCCTTCCTTGCAATCCTGATGCATGGGAACACCTCATCCGTCAGTTCAATATAGGCGTATTGTTTCGCGTCCTTCAAATCGATATTGTAACGCGGCTGGTTTTCCTTGATAAGGCTGTTTTCAAGGATAAGGGCCTCAACTTCGTTCGTGGTTACCATGAAATCAAGCGAGCTGATGTGGCTGATCAGCGCTGTTGTCTTGGTATCATGGTCACTTTTCTGGAAATAAGAAGTAACCCGTTTTTTCAGATTTTTGGCCTTTCCTACGTAGATAATCGAATTCCCCGCATCACGGAAAATATAGCACCCGGGACCTTCTGGCACCATGGTAAGATCTATCAATTCCGGTTACCCCTTTCAATCGGTTGCAGGTGTTGAATACATTTTTTAATGTATTTCGTTGGTTTGTTTATAACCGTTAATTCAGTTGAGACGAATGAGGATAACATAAAAAATGAGGCCTTACCAGGAATAAATGAAAAAATTAGGGGGCTGATTTTTTTTAACCATATTATCGGCAATCCCTGATCTTCAAAATAATTATTCAGGATACAGCCACGGGAATTATAGCACATTTTTGCCAGTCACTTCCATAATGATGTCTTATCCTTCCATTCCGGGCCGGACATTATTATTCTTCATGATACAACTGGATTTTCAGGTCTGAATTAATCAGTGATCACTATTAACTATAAAACCCACCAATCCCCGAAATCATGAATTTTTACACTTTGCCGGTCCTTCGGGCTTTCGACCTGACTGCAGGAGGTTGCACTTCTAATACATCACTTTCTGCGGATATCGTTTGAACTGTTTTATCGTTGAGAAGAACTTTTAGGAACTCCCCGGTGTAACTATTCTTGTTTTTGGCAATTTCCTCAGGGGTACCGGTCGCAATCACTTCACCACCGGCATCGCCACCACCAGGCCCGAGGTCAATAATATGGTCCGCAGATTTGACAATGTCCAGGTTATGTTCAATAACAACGACCGTATTCCCTTTGGCCACAAGTTCATCAAGGACGGTGATCAGCTTTTTGACATCGTGAAAATGCAGACCGGTGGTAGGTTCGTCGAGGAAGTAAATCGTTTTCCCGGTAGCCTTTTTCGCCAGCTCGCGGGTAAGCTTGATCCTCTGTGCCTCTCCACCCGAAAGAGTCGTTGAGCTCTGACCTAACTTGATATAATCCAGCCCTACTGCAGAAAGGGTCTCAAGTTTCTGGCGGATAGCAGGTATATTTGCAAATAATTCGGTTGCTTCTTCAACGCTCATATTCAGCACATCGGAAATCGATTTCCCTTTGTACTTTACTTCAAGGGTTTCCCGGTTATATCGTGACCCCTTGCATTCCTCGCATTCTACATAGACATCGGGGAGGAAGTTCATTTCAATCTTGATGAGTCCATCCCCTTCACATGCCTCACACCGGCCACCCTTCAGGTTGAAAGAGAACCGCCCAGGCTGGTACCCGCGTGACTTCGCTTCCTTGGTTTCAGCAAAGACTTTCCGGACTTCATCAAATACCTTGGTATATGTTGCAGGGTTCGACCGCGGGGTTTTTCCAATCGGGCTCTGATCAATGACAATTACCTTGTCAATCTCACTGTCAAATTCCAGGCTTACATATTTCCCGGGACTTTCCTTTGAGTTATAGAGTTCCCTCATCAGGGCCTTATAGAGGGTATCGTAAATCAGGGTTGATTTCCCGCTACCTGAAACACCGGTGATAACCGTGAACATTCCAATAGGAATCTCCACATCGATTTTTTTCAGGTTATTTTCTGAACATCCAGTAATCCGGATTTGGTGCCTGCTTTTTCTTCTTTTCGCGGGAACATCGATCCTCATTGTCCGTGCAAGGTACTGGCCGGTGAGAGACTTCTTATTCCGCTCGATCTGCACCGGGGTCCCCTCTGCAACGACATATCCTCCATGGAGCCCTGCACCCGGCCCCATATCTACGACATAATCGGCATGCCTGATGGTGTCCTCATCATGTTCTACCACTATCAGGGTATTCCCAAGGTCCCGGAGACGGCGCAGAGTATCAATCAGCTTCTGGTTGTCCCTCTGGTGGAGCCCGATCGAGGGTTCATCGAGGACGTAGAGGACCCCCACTAGGTTCGACCCAATCTGGGTGGCGAGCCGGATTCGCTGGGCCTCGCCACCGGATAACGATCCTGCACTACGGGAGAGGGTCAGGTATCCAAGACCAACTTTCTCAAGAAATTCCAGCCGGGCATTAATCTCCTTCAATACCTGCTTTGCTATCTCCTGTTCTTTTTCGTTTAATTCAACGGTCCTGAAAAAATCCATGCATCTGGTGACAGGTAAATCGGTGATATCGATAATCGAATGCCCTGCAATTTTAACGGCCAGGATCTTGTCCTTCAAGCGCCTTCCATGACATTTAGGGCAATCAGATATCCGCATGAATTTCTCGAGTTCGCGTTTCCGGTATTCAGACTGGGTCTGGTGATACAGGCGGGTTGCCTGGGGCAGGAGTCCCTCCCATGCCCCCTTGTGGGACCATTGGGCATCCCCATTCTTCATGCTCATCGAGAACCGGATCTGCTCTTCAGAACCATACATCAGGGCATTGTATTGCGGAGTTGCAAGATCCTTGATTGGTGTAAACACCGAGAAACCATAGTGTTTAGCAACTGCACCGAGGTACTGGCTCCTGTAACCGTCTAGGAAATTACGGTACATTGCAACCGCCCCATCTGCCAGCGATAGTTTCTTATCCGGGATGATGAGATCCGGATCGAATTCCATCCTGATCCCAAGACCGTTACATTCCTCACAGGCCCCGAACGGGCTGTTGAAGGAGAACATCCTGGGTTGGAGTTCTTCGAAGGTAATACCGCATTCAGGACAAGCCATGTTTGCTGAGTATGTAGTCTCCCGATTATCCCCATCCGAGGCAATAACAAGCCCTTCGGATTTTTTTAACGCATTTTCGCAGGCCTCTGCAAGACGTGAGCGATCCGTTGAATCGAGACGGTCGATGACAATATCGATATCGTGCTTCTTATACCGTTCAAGGGGGACTTCTTCATCCGTGCGATGAATTTCACCATTTATACGGACCCGGGCATACCCTTCCTTGTTCAGGTCTTTAATTACCTGAAGGTAGGTGCCTTTTTTCTGCCTGATAATTGGTGAAAGGATAGTTACCTGGCCGGGGTATTCATTTGCAATACTTTCTGCGATGCGGACCGGGGATTGGGACTCGATCTTGATATTATGAACGGGACAATAGGGAACACCGATGCGTGCAAAGAGAAGCCTGAGATAATCGTAAATCTCAGTGACGGTTCCAACGGTACTTCTCGGGTTTTTTGATGTTGTCTTCTGTTCGATAGAAATTGCAGGGGAAAGTCCTTCGATTGCATCTACATCCGGTTTATGCATTAGTCCAAGAAACTGGCGGGCGTAGGCCGAGAGCGATTCAACATACCTCCGTTGCCCTTCGGCATAAATGGTATCGAATGCCAGGGTTGACTTCCCAGACCCTGATAGCCCGGTAATGACGATTAATTTATCGCGTGGGAGCTCGACGGTGATATTTTTGAGGTTATGCTGCCGGGCCCCTTTTATGACTATTTTCTTCATGGTAACAATGAGAATAACGTCTGTGCTGTACCTTAATAGAGCGATTGATCTGGGTAAGTATTATCC
>JBAXTR010000090.1:0-7755 GCA_037130095.1 Methanomicrobiales archaeon | reverse complement strand
ATCCTAGACAGGTCTATTGTCCTGAAGCTGATACCTACCTTCTATTGGAAATCGCTATCAAAGAAATCCGGCCTGGTGATAGGGTGCTGGAAATTGGGACAGGGAGTGGATACATTGCAGCTGGGCTTAAGGAGGTCGCTGATGTTATTGCAACCGATATTAATCCCCATGCCACATATGCGGCGAAACAGAAGGGTCTGGAAGTCGTAAGGACTGACCTTGCACGAGGGCTACGCGGGCCGTTTGACCTCGTTATCTTTAATCCCCCTTACCTACCGACCCTCGATGAAGAAAAGATTGATGACTGGTTGGAATATGCCCTGGATGGCGGAGTGAATGGACGGGAGGTTGTTGAACGGTCTGCCAGTGAAATCAGAAGCGTCCTTGCGGCAGAAGGACGGGTACTCTTGCTTATCTCATCTCTCACCGGGATAGACGCTACCCTCGATATATTTGAGGGTGCGGGATACAGGGTAGAAATCCTTGAAAGAAGGCCGGTGTATGATGAGGATCTGCTCGTGTTGAAATGCGTCATTAACTGCTGATAGTTTCGTACAAAATGCAGATCCAGTTTGATCTTTTTATCGCCAGAGGATAGCTCTATTTCAATAAAAATCCGATACATATTCATGCTCTTCGGCTCATCGGGGATTCGTCGCAGATTCGATCTCGACCTAATACGGATCGCCCTGCAAACAGGGTCAGCTCTTGGAAGCCGGGGGAATAATCTAATTCTTGGAACCGATACGAGGACCACGAATAATATTATCTCAAGTGCATTCATTTCCGGGTTCCTCTCGTCTGGTGGTAATGTGGAGACTGCAGGAATAGTGCCAACTCCTGTAGTTGCATATGCGTCCCGCTATGCAGCAGCAGGTTGCATGGTCACAGCGTCACACAATCCTGAAGAATATAATGGCATGAAGCTGTTCAATCCGGATGGATCCTCATTTACAAAAATCCAACAGGAATCCTTGTCCCGGAAGATTGAAATTTCCAACTGGTCAGACTGGGCAAGTCAGGGGGAGCTTTCGTCTTTCGATTCAATCACCCCTTTTACGAAATCTGTACAGGAAAAAGTGCATATCAGCCATGAATTAAAGGTAGTTCTTGACTGTGGTTGTGGGGCCGGAAGCACCGTTTCTCCAGGTCTGCTTTCAGATCTTGGCGTCACTCCCGTATGCCTCAACTGTCACCCCGGGGGCCATTTTGCCAGACCTTCAGAGCCTGTTGAATCCAACCTGCAATTCATTCCTGGAATGATGAATACGACCGGTGCGAAGGTTGCTGTTGTTCATGACGGTGATGCCGATCGGATGATGGCCTTCGATGAAAAATGCCGCTATATTAACGGGGATCTCCTCCTTATGCTTTTTACATCCTACCTCGGAGCAAAGAAAGTAGTTACCACGGTGGATGCCTCAATGGCCATTGAAGAAATGACAGAGGTAAGAAGGACTCCGGTCGGGGACAGTTTTGTATCAGAAGAACTTCTTTCATGGGGGGAATTCGGTGGAGAGCCGTCCGGAGCATGGATTTTTCCAAAACAGTCTTACTGCCCTGACGGGCCGTATGCTGCAGCACTTTTTTGTGAAATTGCATCTGAATGGAACATCGCTGATACCCTTGATACGATGCCGCATTATCCTATTCTCCGGGAATCTGTCAGCAGGCCCGATTCACGCGAGATCCTTCTTGCGATCGGTGCAGAAAATCCGACCAATGGTATAAGGTTGTCCTCAGAGGATGGCTGGTGCCTGGTTCGTGCCAGTGGTACTGAACCAAAAATCAGGTTCACCGCAGAAGGCAGGACACTCCGGAAAGCAAAAGAGATGCTGGAACATGGTCAGGACCTTGTCCGGAAAGGGAAAACTGCTTAAACCTTCAGGATAACGGTATACCTATGCAATGCGTCGTCCTTGCTGCCGGAGAAGGAAAAAGGATGCGTCCTCTCACCGCATCAAGGCCGAAGGTAATGCTCCCTATTGGGAACAGGCCGATGGTTGAACACCTCGTTATCGCAGCAAGGGATGCCGGGATCTATGAGTTTATTTTTGTGGTCGGGTACGGGGAGCGGGAGATCCGAAAACATTTTTCTGATGGCTCCCCTTTTGGTGTTACCATAAGGTATGTTACCCAGCGTGCGCAGATGGGGACTGCAGATGCGCTCAATACTGCCCTCGGCCTGGTAAAAGGTAGATTTTTAATGCTGAATGGTGACATGGTCCTGAAGGTGGACGATATTCGTGAGATTATCAATGAAACAGCCCCCTGCGTAGGGATATTCCATTCAGATCATCCAAAGGACTATGGTGTGGTTATTGAAGAGGGGGGGATGATCACGGCCCTTGAAGAGAAAACAGAGCAGCCGAAAAGTGATATGATCAATGCAGGGGTATACCTTTTCGATCCAGATATTTTCGATCTGGTGGACGAAGTGAAGATGTCATCCCGTGGTGAGCTTGAACTTACCGATGCACTGGCTGTTTTAATTGACCGGAAACAACTTCACGCTTACCCTCTGCAGTACTGGATGGATGTAGGGTATCCCTGGGATCTTCTTGCTGCAAATGTGTCGATGCTTGATGAAATGGAAGATGTTTGTGAAGGAGAAATTGAAGAATGTGTCACAATCCATGGTAAGGTCTCACTTGGAAAAGGAAGTGTGATCAAGTCAGGGACCTATATCGAAGGGCCCTGCTCTATTGGAAAGGACTGTCGTATAGGTCCCCACGCCTATATCCGGGGATCGACATCGATCGGAGATAACTGCCATATCGGGCACTGCACCGAGATAAAAAACTCGATTATCATGGCAGATACAAAAATTCCTCACTTCAATTACCTGGGGGATAGCATTGTCGGCAGCCGGTGTAATTTCGGGGCCGGGACGAAGGTGGCCAACCTTCGTCATGACCATGCCAGCGTTAAGGTATGTGGAAAGGACACCCGTCTGAATAAATTCGGCGTTGTGATTGGTGACGGAGTACAGTTCGGGATAAATTGCTCGCTGAATGTCGGGACCGTTGTGGGTGCGAAAACAAAAATCGCCCCCCATTCATTTATTGAAGGGCATATTGGCGAAGATTCTCAAGTGAAATAGGAGGAGTTAGATGCAGGCAGTTATTCTTGCAGCCGGGGAGGGGACACGGGTCCGGCCTCTGACAAAAAGCAGGCCAAAAGGGCTGATACCCGTTGCTAACCGGCCAATTATTGAATATGTGATCCTGGCGCTTCAACAGGCCGGGATCAGGGACATAATCGTTGTTGCTGGGTACCGGAGGGAGCAGGTGACCCGGTTCCTGAACGAGCTTGACCCTGGTATTGAGGTTGTAATCCAGGAAAAACAACTAGGGACTGCAAACGCACTGAAATGTGCCGAACCGCTGATAAAAGGTAATTTTCTCCTTCTTCCCGGGGATAATTATATTGATCCTGTTTCTGTTGCTAAGATTGCAAAGACAGAAAATGCGATGCTTGTAAAAGATCACCCGAATCCTTCAAATTTTGGAGTTGTCCTCATCCGGAACGGTTTTGTTACTGAAATTGTGGAAAAGCCGGAACATGCCCTTTCATTCACTGTCAGTACCGGTATATTTTCATTGACGAGGGATGTGTTTCGGTACATTAATAGTAATGACCTGACGGAAACGATCGATTGTATGATCGCCGACGGGATTAAGATTCAGGCAGTCAACGCAGAAGACTGGCAGGACGCCCTGTATCCATGGGATCTTATCCGCATGAATGAAAGGCTCCTCTCGGGTATTGCTTCGGAAAAAAACGGGACCATTCATAAATCCGCCTTTATCCAGGGTGCTGTTAGTATCGGGAAAGGGGTGACTATCGGTCCCTATACCGCGATCAAAGGGCCTGTTGCCATTGGGAAGGATACGAAAATTAGCGCCCACTGTTGTATCATGCCAAATACCAGTATCGGTACAAGGGGTAACATAGAGCCCTTCAGTTACATCAGTGATGCTTTGATAATGGATGATGTTTCCATCGGTTCTCACTCCCGTGTGACCGAAAGTATAATCGGTGAAGGCACTAGGTTGTCTGACCATACCGGTATCGGTTCCCGGGATGGTGTTATCGAAATAGAAGGATGCCTGGTGAAAGCTGCATTTGGGGCGATTATCGGCGACCAGGTGAATGTAGCAGCCTTCTGTACGATACGTGGGGGTATCATCGGCAACGGGGTCATCGTTGGTCATGAACAAAGGGATCTGTCAGGAGTTACCATTCCTGACAATACCCTGGTGATGTAACGTGTGTGGTATCGTCGGGTATACCGGCTACCGGCCAGCTGCCCCGATTGTTGTGGAAGGGTTAAAAAAACTTGAATACCGGGGTTATGATTCATTCGGTGTTGCCATAAAAAGTAACGGGAAGCCAATCGACTCCTACAAACGGCAGGGCAGGATCTCGGATGCTGAAAAAGCAGCATCGATGCTCAAAGGTACTATGGCGATCGGGCATACACGCTGGGCTACCCACGGCGTCCCAAATGATATTAATGCTCACCCCCATTGTGACTGTAAGAACCGGATTGCGGTAGTCCACAACGGGATTATTGAGAATTATGCCGAATTAAAAAGAGAACTTATTTCAAAGGGGCATATCTTCTCCTCCGAAACAGATACTGAAGTTATAGCCCACCTCCTTGAGGACGTGTATCATAATGATCTTCTCCTGGCGATGGAGGCAGCACTTCCAAAACTATCCGGTTCATATGCTCTTCTTGTGATGGCCGAAGGTGATGACCGGATCATTGCTGCCCGGGAGAGCAGCCCACTGGTCCTAGGAGTCGGTGATGGTGAGATGTTTGCCGCCTCCGATATGACACCGCTTCTTGATCATACTGAACGTATAATCTTCCTTGAGGATGGGGATATTGCTGTGATTACTCCAGAAAAAGCCAGTATTTATTCCGGTGGAGTAGAAGTTTCGCGAAAGGTCGAGCTGATAGACTGGACTGTAGGGGATGCAAAAAAAGGAGGGTTCAAACATTTTATGCTCAAGGAAATCTACGAGCAGCCGCAGGTGTTTTCAGATACAATACGGTCTGTTGATTCTGCTCCGGAAGGTCTTGCTCGTTGTAAGGGTGTAATGGTGGTTGCCTGTGGGACCTCATACCATGCAGGGATGGTATTCAAGTACCTGCTGGAAGAGACCTGCCATATCCCTGTACGACTGGAGCTTGGATCAGAATTCAAATATTTCACCCCCCCGGTGAAGGATCTGGTGATCGGGATTACCCAGTCAGGGGAAACGGCCGATACACTTGCCGCCCTTA
Organism: Methanomicrobiales archaeon; assembly: GCA_037130095.1. GTDB lineage: Archaea > Halobacteriota > Methanomicrobia > Methanomicrobiales > Methanospirillaceae > CAIKOD01. The sequence goes on along the minus strand of JBAXTR010000090.1, from coordinate 2,456 downwards.
AAAAAGCGAAGGCACATAATTGTCCTACCCTCGCTATTACGAATGTCCTTGGAAGTACGGTAACAAGGGTCGCTGATGAAACGTTATACATGCGTGCGGGACCGGAGATCAGTGTGGCCGCAACGAAGTCGTTTATTGCCGAGCTTGCGATCCTGATGCAGTGTGTCAATCACCTTTCTGGAGGGAAATTTTCTGAAGAGATTTTCCGTGCAAACCGGGCGATTGAAGAGGTTTTACTCCTTGATATGAGTTCTGCAGTCCAGGTCTGTAACCTCGCAGGGCATATCTTTTTTGTCGGGAGGGGTCCGTTTTACGCCATGGCACTCGAGGGTGCCTTGAAGATGAAGGAAATCTCCTATATCCATGCAGAAGGGTTTGCGGCGGGGGAGATCAAGCACGGACCATTTGCATTGTTATCTCCGAAGACACCGGTAATTGCGATTTGTATGCCGGGATCTACCTATGGTGTCATGGTTTCGAATATTAAGGAGATGAAGGCAAGAGGTACACCTGTTGTAATTATTGGGCTAGTGGGTGATGATGAGCTTGCAGATATTTCAGATATCTATGTCGGGCTTCCCAAAGGTGGCCTGATGGAAGAAGTGCTTATGGTGGCGGTTGTATTACAGCTCCTTGCATACAGAACTGCGGACTCAATGGGTAAAGATATTGATAAACCAAGGAATCTTGCGAAAAGTGTGACGGTTGAGTAACTTCGAGTTAACGATTATTCCGGAACCATTACCGTGAAATGAGGTTTGAATGATCCAGCGGTGATTCTTATCAAATTGTAAAGATATTTTTTGTATATTGCTTTTTTCGCTTTTTTTATACAGGTCTGGTGCAGTATTGATATTATAGGAAATTCATATATGAGTAGATATTCCGGGGACATCCCATGAAGAAGGCATTAATAACAGGCATAACAGGGCAGGATGGTTCGTACCTTGCTGAGCTTCTCCTATCAAAAGGCTACGAGATACATGGGTTGGTCAGAAGGTCCTCCTCATTTAACACTGGCAGGATTGACCATATCCTCCTCGACCCGCATGACCCTGAAGCTAAGATCTTCCTGCATTATGGTGATCTTTCGGACTCTGAACAACTCTCTTCAATAATGTACAATATCCGACCTGACGAAATCTATCACCTTGGCTCTCAGAGCCATGTTAGGGTAAGCTTTGATACCCCGGAATATACCGGAAATGTGACCGGACTAGGAACAACTAGGATTCTGGAAGCTGCACGGCGTAGTAATCAAAAGGTAAAATTCTACCAGGCTTCGAGCAGTGAACTGTATGGCTCGGCATGTCCTCCCCAAAATGAAGAGACTAATTTTCAGCCGAGGAGTCCTTATGCATGTGCCAAACTGTATGCCTATTGGATGACCAAGAATTATCGTGAGGGGTACCAGATGTTTGCCTCCAATGGGATCCTCTTCAACCATGAATCTCCCCGTAGGGGAGAAACGTTTGTGACCAGGAAAATCACCCGGAGTATAGCCCGGCTTCTGGCAAAAAAAGACAAGAACCTGTATCTTGGGAACCTCGAAGCGAAAAGGGACTGGGGGTTTGCCCCCGAATACGTGGAATGTATGTGGCTGATGATGCAGCAGAGCCGGGCAGATGATTATGTTGTCGGAACCGGGGAGACCCATTCTGTTCAGGATTTTGTGGCGGCTTCCTTCGAGTACGCAGGGCTTGATGTCGATACCTATGTTAAAATTGACCCAAAATATTTCCGCCCGACTGAAGTGGATGTATTGATCGCAGATCCGAGAAAAGCAAACGAGAAACTTGGCTGGAAATCAAAGATAAAGTTCCACGACCTGGTGAAAATCATGGTTGATGCAGATGTACGGGCACTTGGTCTTGAACCTCTCGGTGAGGGTGATGAGATCCTCATGAAAAAGTTCCCGGATAAGTGGTGGAAGAAGGATTGATTTTGCCTTCTTCGAAGAAATGGTTGATAATACCTGAAGACAATATATTTTTAGGAAATTTTGGATCAATTCTGTAATAGGAGCAGTTTCATGACATTCTGGGACAATAAAAAAATTTTATTGACTGGTGGCGCAGGATTTCTCGGATCCAGTATTGAAGCGCAGCTTCTACAGAAAGGTGTGCGACAGGAGCAGATTTCTATCCCCAGAAGTAATGAAACAGATCTCCGGATAATGGAGAATTGTGTGGATGCTGTTAAGGGTAAGGATATGGTTATCCACCTCGCAGCCAGGGTTGGTGGAATAGGTTTTAACCAGAAGTATCCTGCACTGCTCTTTTATGACAATGCGATTATGGGGATCCAACTGGTTGAAGCAGCCCGGCGGGAAGGGGTCGAAAAATGTATTATTCTCGGTACTGTATGTGCATACCCAAAATTCACACCCGTCCCTTTCCAGGAAAAGTATCTTTGGAATGGGTACCCTGAAGAGACGAATGCACCGTATGGCCTTG
>JBAXTR010000009.1:0-18218 GCA_037130095.1 Methanomicrobiales archaeon | reverse complement strand
GCAATATTGTCCGGGCCATCTGCCCAATCTGCAGCCTGCGTTGCATACATGTAGGACATTGCCTCTTCTACGGTGTACTGCCTGCATACCGCAGTATCAATTGAACTACCCGGCTCGAAACCGGGTAAATCAACACTGAACTGTATTGTTGAGTTAGACCCGACTTCATCAAGATATTCGTCTCTCCTGGTCAGCCAGTTGTAAACACCGGTATGATCGGAAAATTCCCCGGATGTGAGATCGGCGCTGGTCAGCCGGAGGTTTTTTACTGTGCCTGATATGGTGTTGTTTTCCTCCAAAAATGTTGTTCCATCTTCGGAAAAAATAGAAAATGATGGCAATGACCCGGGTTTTTCGGGAATGATATCGACCCGGGTAGAATTATCCCAAAGAGTACAGGTATACCCGGTGAGACCGGATTCCTGTATCACAATGCCCCGTGTATCTGCTGAATACGCGGTGAGACCGGGTAATAAGATCGGGGTTTCCCCAAACGTTGCATTAATAACCTTAATTGTACCTGTTGCAGAATCTGTTCCCCACTGGTTTCCGGACGTGAGCGTGACAGTATAATCACCTGGACTGAGGTACCGGTGGGAAGTGTTTTTATCGGCCGATATGGAATTATCGCCGAAATCCCATAGCCACTGGTCATTGTAACCCGTAGAGGTATCCGTGAAATGGACGGTTAAACCAACGACACCGGATGGCGGATCCATGACGAAGGATGAACGGGGTGCAGCTCCGGCTGTAATCATTTCCGGAACATACATATTATCGCGGTAATATGGCGAACTTACGGTGAGGGATACATCATACCGGCCCGGGGTTGTATAGGTATGCACCGGGTTAACTTCGTACGAGTCATTTCCATCACCAAATTCCCAATGATGGGTCATGACCGGCCCTGATGACTTGTCGGTGAACAGGACGGTAAAAGGCAATCCGCCCACCGTATTGTTAACGGTGAAATCAGCTTTGACCGGAGGTTCGGGATCACCAGGAGTGAACATCATGTATTTCCATGTGCTGCCGTCATACTGGCTCCAGAAAATATGATTTCCATAGACTTCCGGGCGGGACACACCAGTGCTTGAACTGATTACTGATGTGATTCCTGTTGCCATGTGAAGAAGGTGTAATCCCGGACTATTGCTGTATTCATCATTAATATATACGACATAGTCTCCCTGGATTGAGCCATCCTGCTGGTTTGAATCAAGCGTCAGCGGGGTCAGATTGGTCTCTTTTCCAGTCGTAATATTGTAGAGAAAAATATCATAGTCCCAGTTATCGGTCTGGAACCGGTCAAAAACGATGCGGTCGTTATCGATTGTTGGTGGCATGGCATAGATATCCCCGGTATTAGCGACACCTGTTAACAATGTACCGGTGGGGATATTGTAGAGCTCAAATCCCGGTATCAGGGTATCCCACCCTAACGTCTCCCATACCACGTTTTCCCCTGATATTGATGGCGTATAGCGTCGTGTTTCATTTGATACAGGAGAAATTGGGATATCCAGCCCGGTAAAAAGATCGATCAGCTGTATATTGGAATACAAATTCACAAAACCATCAGGCCTTATGTAGTTCCAGTCATACCGTTCAACCGTGTAAACGACGTAGCGTCCCTGGATTACCGGCATATCCTTATCGGCCTCCTGGTCCCCACCCGAGAGAATGGTCGTTTTATTGGTTGTAATATTATAGAGGCAAATTGCTGAACCGTAGAAACCTGGTGTATCACCGGTGTATACGATATTTTCCCCGTCCATTGATGGAGGATAATATTCCAGTTTCATCCCGTCAACCGGGATAACACGCTCTTTTCCACTTTCAAGGTTGTAGAGCCGGATCCAATACGTTGCATAGTCCCCCTGTGGCTTCCATTCAACCCAGCCAACCCAGCCCCCGTTGTAGAACAAGTGTTCAACATGGTATGATGGGTTACCGACAGTAAGTATAGTCTCCGTTCCCCTGGCGGGCAAGGGGGTCTCATTTGCGTGCTGAAGGAGGAGTAAAGAGAGGGCTTCATCCCATCCAACCGTGCTAACTGGCGTGTTATTGCTTAACATTGTCTGATTCTTGCGGGTCTCGTTTAATAACGACTGATTTGGGGAGGTGTTGATACGGGCATTCCGGTCGGAGAGAGGCTGGTTTACATCAGTCCCGTTCAATTCAACAGAAATTCCCGAAGACTGATTGGACAAATCCGGTGAATTATTTTGCTTCACTTGATTTATCGTAGAAGACTGATTGTGTACGGATTCATCACCGGTTGTATTTCCACCAGGAATTGTTTGATTGCTAATTACCTGATCTTTGTTACCCGTGATGTAGTCCGGTGAACCGGGGATTTGAGTATTATTTACAGTACCTGCCTGGATTAGAGAATAAACAGAAGTATTCACAGCGCGGTTGCCTTCGGGCGAAGTTACCATATCTGCAGGGGGCGTTATGTTTAAACTCGAATTATTACCCACTTTCCCAGGAATAACGGTACCCGCGCCTACTGAAATGAGGATTAGCGATAATACCAGCAATACATAAACAATCGTGAGCCGTGACATTCAATATGAAACCCCCAGATGCCCGAAAAAGAGGGCAACTCTTACTGTAAAAGCATCCGAACAATCGGTATTAAAGATATCTGAATGGTTTTCGATTGAAAAAAATAACCAGATAATTGGCTGAATTACGAAAAAGATCTACAAATGTAAAAAAAAGACCAGGTCGTTCAATCCTGTTTCCGGTTTCTTACATAGATGCTGAATACGACCAGGGCGAATATAGAAACTATCGCTGCGGCTTCAACCAGCATTGCAAATATAGAGTTCGTTGGTTGTGGGGGGAGCACCGCGGGGTTTGTTGCCGGAGCTTTTGAGGACTGGGGGACAGGATTGGCCGACGGCGGGTCTGATGATGCAGTTCCCAGGGATTGTAAGTCTGTATGGCCGTTATTACTCGATGATGCCCCTGAAGTCATTTCCTGAGCTGTTTCCGCTTGAATACCTTTTGGGGATTCTAATGAGGATACGGATGTCAGTTGGTTGCCACTTCCACCGTAGCTCCCGCCCCCACCTCCTCCTCCGCCACCACTGGCAGGTGATACGACCCGGGATGAAACGCTCATATAGAACATCTGAAGGGGATTCCCGGACCCATGGAGTGAGCTTATGACAAAGGTTGACAGGCCATGGGGTGAATCTGCCCTGAAGTAGTCCAGGTTTTCGTCGTAATTATTTCCAAGGAATGTCGTAGGGAGGACTTCAAGTCCTCCGTCATTTGCCTTCCGGAGGACATAGACTGCTTCTCTCCCTCCATTTTCCTCTACCCATGATGAATTAACAGAAAAACGAAGGGTTACGTTACCAACAGGGTCTATTCCAGGAGGGGTCACCTGGATAGAATATGCAGAGCCGGTTATTCCGACAAATCCCGCATAATCAATGGCATGACTGAACGCGATGAGATCATTAGAAGTAATCCCATCCCAGCTGACGGTATTCAGTTCGCCCGTAAGGGGAATATTCTGTAAATTCACCGTGAAATTGAGATTGCTTCCGGGAAACTCAGTACTACCTGGGTTTCCCCCCGGGATATCCTTTGTAGTAACCTCAAGGTCAGATATATTTCCAACAATAAATCCATCCGGATTACTGGTGAATCCTCCACTGCCTGAATAAAGAACAATATCCTTAATCCAGCTTCCAGGGGAGGGACTCAGTAACAATGCCTGGTTATCCGGGCTGATGAAATAGGAGCCTGTAAACTGGGGGGTATTAAAAGCAATCGATTCTTGACCTTCTTTTTCGAATACCTCAAGCCCTTCGAGTCCTGCTGTTGAAGTGCTATGCGAGGCAGGGAGGACTATGATGAGGTTATCCTTCACAACGGAATTATTTCCGAAATCATTTGCAACTATTAATTGCGGGGAATATACGCCCGGGTCCTGGTAGATATGAAGCGGGCCGGGGGTGTTATCACATTCTCCATCCCCAAAATTCCAGGACCAGTTTACCGGTGAGCCGATCGATAAATCCCTGAATTGAACGGTAAGAGGTGACGGACCTGAGCTGATATTTGTGCCGAATCCGGCTTCCGGCGGGGTTGCAACATTTATCAAATCAATTTTCCGGGTTGCATCTCGATAAAATTGATTGTTTACGGTCAGTGTCACTGAGTAGAGACCAGGGTTCAGGTATGTATGAATTACTTCCGGCCCTGTGCCTTTATCACCATCACCAAAATCCCAGTTCCATGCGGTCGGGGAACCGGGGGATTTATCTTTGAAATTGACAACCAGGGGGAATTTTCCAATTGTCTGGTTTGTTGAAAAATCCGCAACCAGGTCATCTACAGGAGGGCCTCGTGTGAACATTTGAATATCAATTTTCCCGAGGTTATTACATTCCCAGACGATTCTGTCACCCGAAACCGAGGGTCCGGTCCTGGAAGAATAGTTCATATCCGCAGGAGTAAGAAGAGAGAGGGTGCGATTCATCCGGTCAAAGAGGTAAATGTTCCCGTACGCTTCGCTCTTATCGACCCAGGCGACAAGCTTCGCATCAATTGCAGTTTGTGGATTGTTGTTAACTACCTTCTGGAGGCTGATTTTATGGCGTTCTCTGGTTGAGATATTATATTCCATAATATCCCATTCCCCTCCGAATCCATCTGCGTAAACGATCCTGTCACCACTAATTGATGGAGCCTGCTGGCTGCTGCTTCCTCCTGGAGGAGTGATGCACACGGTTTCATTAGCAATTATCCGGTGAAGCCAGATAGAGTATGTTGAATTAGATGAATCCATTGCCTGCCAGACGACATAGTCACCCGATATTGACGGAAAACTATTATCCAGGATTTCTGAGTCAGGAGAAGTCACCAGCGAACTATTCGTAATAAGATTGTGAAGCACAATTCGTCCATACCCTGGATCGAATTCACTCCACACAACATAGTTTCCTGAAATTGCGGGGAGCACCCGGTAGGTCTGATCATCTGGTGATGTGAGAAGAGATGTCGTAGCCGTATCGATCTGGTAGAGATATACCCTATATATCGGATCATCCGGGGCCTGACCAGAGTAAACAACATAATTTCCGGATATTGCAGGGTTGGCATGGTCCAGGTTACTCTGGGGGGTAAGATGGATTTCAGTCCCCGTTGTAATATTATAAAGAACAATACCGGAAGTCTGATGTACGGGATCTAAGCTGCACCAGACAATATTTTCACCATCGATCTTCGGCTGATAGCTATCTGAAAGTCCGGATGTCGATATCAGTGTCAGACTTCCGGGCTCTAATCCACGGTAAGTAACGGGGGACTCTGATAGATTCATTTCAATAATTCCATGGGTATCGTTGACCTGTTCATTAATCCAGAATGTCCCATTTTCATTGGAAACAGGGCACCCGTTATTTATCAGATTTGAATTTTCAAGGAGAGGTGATCCGTTCTTCGAGGTTATATTGTGAGACCCCGCAATTACCGTTTGGGAAAAGTTAAAAAAGGTATCATTTACGCCCTGATTAATCTGAAGGTTGTATGTACCATTTAGATCAATACTATTATTTTCCTCGTGATTAAAAGGGGTCTTATTTGATTCATTTATCGGGATAGCCGTTGAGATATGAGCAAAAATAAGAATAAATGACAGTACCATTAATCCCAAAATACTAACCACACGTACCATAACGTACAGGACCCCACTCTCTGGAAAATACCCAGCCACACTGAATACTTAAGCATCCAAATGATTGATATTAAAGATTTCCGAATTGATTTCATGTTTGAAATAACACGGATTCAACTTAGAAATAAAAACTGATCCCCTAAAAATAGGGGAAAATAACCGAAGATCAATCCAGTTTCCGGTTTCTTATATAGACACTGACGACTACCAACACAAATATCGAAACTATCGCTGCCGCTTCTATCAGCATGGTAAATATGGAGTTGGTTGGCTGTGGCGGAATTGCAGGAGGATTCGCTGCCGGGGCTTTAGATACCTGGGCAACAGGATTGGCGAGAGGCTGCCCTGGGGATACGGATTCCGTGGAAAAAGAATTGGATTGCCCGGTATTACTCCCCGAGGTTCCTGATACCCCTTCCTGAGCGGTTACCTGTTGACTGCCCTTTGAAGTATCGGGTTCTGATGCCGGCGTTACCTGGTTGCCACCTCCACCATAGCTCCCGCCACCGCCACCACCTCCGCCGCCTCCACCTGTGTTCAAATTACCTGTCGGTGAAGGCGGAGTAACTCTGGCAGAAACACTGAGATAAAGCATTTGGAGGGGGTTTCCCGGGTTGCTCACGGTGGTAAGTGCAAATTCGGAAAGGCCATACGGTGAATATGCCTGGAAAACATCGACACCTTTGATGGGATCATAACCAAGATATGACGTATTAAGGACCTCTCCAACGCCATAATCATCTATATTAAGAATAACAACCGGCTCGTAAACACTGTTCCACTGATATGGTTTATTCCACGTTACCCAATCCGAGTCGACAGATATCATAATAGAATCCGGCATAGAACTGGTTCCGAGCGGTGAGACTAATGCTAATTTTATGTCTTCAGGATAAAGGCTGCTGTTAAATACCGGGACCCATATTTTGGTAAGATCTATTCCTGAAGGATTGCTGACGATAAAATAATCCCGCATTTCTGTTGAATTTGCGTAGATGAACCTCGTGTCCAGTGGGATGTAGGAATTATCTGAATCCGTTGTTTCAAGGACAAACCGATCATGAGGGTCAATGAACTGGCTGTTTGAAACGACCCATTCGTGACTGACACTCATATTAATACGTACCGGGCCAGGGACTTCCAGATTTTTCTTTATCGTGTGAAGGATGCACGCAATGCTATTGATTGAATTCGCACTGAAATATGTCCCGCTGTTAAGAGTTGAAAGAAGGTTCTGGTATTCATCGGCAGAATATTCTCTTGTAAATTTTGTAGTTATTTCTGATTCAGGGAGATATTCATCGAGATTAAAGGAGAAATTTCCTGATGCATCGACGCCGATTGCAGGTTCCGGTTTTTCCATGACAAAATCATTGCTTTCTATGCGGAGTGATGCCAGATTCCCGCATATCGTACCATTGATAACTTGGAATTCTTCTCCATTACCGGTTGAAAAGGTCATTGTTGGCTGACTCTTGTCATACGGGGCAACACAAACCGACGAATTATTGTTGGTTAATTCCATATCAAACCCGGTTGCTGACATATTTATGACGATAAAACCGGTATCTGGAGAATAAGACTGGACCGCAGGATTCGTAAGCGGGGTCACTTTGGTTGTTGCATTGAATACCTGGATTGTCCCATTGATGCTGCTGTTTCCGAACTGGTTCCCGGCTGTCAGTCGTACTGAAAAGATTCCCGGGGAATTAAAAATGTGGACGGGATTTTGCTCATCGGAATACCCGGAATCTCCGAATTCCCACTTCCAGGTATCTGGTGAACCTGTCGAGGTATCGGTAAACCAGACTTCGAGATCCGAAGGACCTGACGAGGGCGTTGCAGTAAACCCGGATTTGGGGGTTGTGCCTGCCGTTATATAATCCGTGATATAGCTGGAATCCCGGCTCCATGGCGTGCTGACTATTAAACGGACGGTGTAAAGTCCAGGGGTAGTATAGGTATGGAGAGGACTTTTTTCTGTGGAACTATTTCCATCACCGAAATCCCAGGTATAACTGGATGGATTCCCCGAGGATACATCAGTAAACTGAATACTGACTGGAGTTTGTCCGATGGTTTGATTTGCCGAAAATGCAGCAACTACGGGCCCCCGGGTCTCCCCGATAGTGTACATGAAAATCTCGCTGTACCCGTTCGGATTGTCCTGCCATACAATCCTGTTTCCGGAAATTGAAGGATTTGTCTTTGAAGTGCCGGATGAATCCGAAGAAACGGTGAATTTTTCACCTGTTGAAATATCACAAATATTAATTGAGCTTACCTGGTCTTTCCAGTCCTCAAAAACAATGAGGTCGTTGGAAATTTTTGGGTTTTTCTGGTCAGACTGACCCATTTCACCGGTGAGTTCCAGGTTCTGACGGCTTGTCATATTGTATTGGAATATGCTGAATTTTCGATTATTAAGCCCTTCCCAGACAATACGGTCACCAAAAACAGAAGATCGGACCGGGTTGAATTCTCCCGTGTCATTCACGATGCAGGTACTCGTTCTGGTGGCGACGGAATATGCGTAAATACTAAATATCCCATCTTTTTCAGACACCCATGATACTAAATCTCCGGAAATTACAGGGCTGTGCTGGATTGAATCAGGAGTCTCAGAGACGGGCATTTCCTGCCCCGATGTTATGTCGTACAGGAAAATCTCGTTATTACCATTCCTGTTATCCTCATATACGATCCTGTTGCCATCGATGGACGGGTAAAACTGGCTTGAACCGGGGGGACCCGTCACAATTCTGGACTGGCTGGCAGATGAGATAGTATAAACAAAAACCGAATAATTACCCTCCCAGTCACCGGTATATACCAGGTGGTCCTCACTGAAATCAAGCGAGGGATACCAATAGAGACTGTAGCCATCTATTGGTATCTTAATTTCTTTCCCTGATGTCAGGTTATAAATGTGGATTGATATTGAATCTGCATAATCTATCCAGTAGACGATGTCATTGTTAATCCCGGGAATTGCATGCTCGATATTGGAGGTTTTTGGGGTCAGTGAAGATTCTGCCCCGGGAATACGAATGAATGATAAAGAATCTGAAGGTTCTGTACTTTTAATGGATTCTATACCAGGATCTGATTCGATTATTGCGTGGGCATCGGGATTATTATTGGGTTGATCGGATAAGATCCCTGGGGTACCTGGTATCAGCGGGGTTGTATTTTTTCCCATGATACCTGGATAAGATCCGTGGGTCTGGTTCAAATCTGGGGATTCATTGTTTCCAATGCCTGTGGGAGCTGCCAGGAGTTGAAGGTTATTTTTTGTAGTGTTGAGGGAGAGGATATCAGAGGAAGAATCCGGGGATTCTTCTCCGGTGGACCTGTATCCGGATATATTGGTTTCCTGTATTTTGTTTCCGGTTCCCTGCGAATTTAAGACATGGCCTGATATATTAAAATCCTGTGCAAAACAGGTTGTTATTAAAAAAAAACACGCCAGGAATACGATGGAAATTTTGAATATTTTCATTTTGTACCCCCTGTACACTAAATCTGACCCGTATATCAAGTTGATATATAGACCATCCTGTTACTAACTACATAAACATTTCTGAAATTCCGAGTCTGTTTTAAAAAATTAAAAAAAATTAGGAGATATATGCATATGAACTGAACAGATTCGGGAAGGTGTACGGGGATTCATTCGCGTCAGCACTTGCAATCTTTAAACCGAATATCCAGTTATTCAAAGCCATGTTCACTGTCGCCAGTGTCCCGGCCAGTGGTAATCTGGGATTTTTCTGTTCATAATTCGCGTATTTGACCACCCAGGGAGAAGTCGTTAATTTTGGGTACTTCTTTGGCGAAGGAAGTGTGTTCCAGGTTACATCACTGGCTTTTGGATCTCTTAAAATTACGTACTGGCTACCTGCTGCATCCTGGTAGATACCGAGGATCGAATAGGAATGAGATGTATACGGCTCATTTGTTGCGGTGAGTCCTGCACCACTACTTTTGGTAAACGCAAGGGCAGGATACTTTGTCTGCGCTGATAAGGTATTGGCTCCCCCGGGACTTTCAAGTGGTGCACAAATATTTTTAAGGGCAGTCCAGATATTCGCAGCAGTTCCGGGTATTGCAAGATTTGTTGAATCTGCCCAGCCGGTCATACGTGACATTGCATATGCACTTATGTTATGCCAGTCACCTGTCATATCCGGTTCAGTATCTTTGCCATATACCCCTGTCAGCAATTTTTTAAAGGCTTTTTCGTAGAAAGATGGCCAGAATTCCGTCGATGTCCTGGATTTGGCATACTTAAGTGCACCGTTACCATCCTGATACAGGTTGGCTGTTTGTGGAATTGGTTGAGTCGTCGGTGCGGGACTATAAAATTTAGCTGAATAATCTGCCAATAAATTTTGATTTATCGATTGTGGATACACCCATGCAATTGATGCCATTCCAGCGATACAAGAACAATTGGCTGCTGCTCCCATCCAGGCATCATCAACCGTCGGTAACGTATTAACAGGATCATTTATTTTTGCGTTTGGGTAAGCTTTCCATCCAATATCTGCCATAACAATTTCAACCTCTTATCTTTTCATTTCGATTTTTTCACAGATATGAAACCCCCAAAGACCCCGTCCTTGAGCGTAATGTGAATAGTCCTCAACAGTACAATGTGATTAACCGGAATTCCAGCTAATACCCTCAATGAAAACAGATCCTGCTCCCAATAGTTCCCTCTACCACCAGCCTTTTGGGGATTTACCGGTATTATACGGAGATTTTATACCGGCCACACAGTCTCGCTTTTTCTCCGTCCCGGAGCAACGATATCCCAGACCCCCAGGAAATGGGACAATAACCGGGGAATAAACACAGTATAATTCTGCAATTGATTGGTTTAATTGTACTGATATAAATATTTCCAAATCGGGTCTAGATAAGTAAATAAAATTAAAAAAAGGTTTAATTATTAAATCTGGGCTAATTTATCCATTTCTGGGGCCATCGTACTAGTCACTTCTTCGATGCATTGAGAGAGTTTTCGGTCACTACCCCTGCTCCTCTCCCCGATCCTTCAATTGCCAAGTCGGTTATTTCCGGTCCCCTGTGCGCGGGGAGGCACCACATCAGAATCGCTTCCGGTAATGCAACGGTTAACTGACCTGCGGACAATTGTATAGTCCGGGAAACATCTTCAGATGGAAACCACACTTGGGTTCCCGTACAAATTTGAGGATCCCCTGTATCATCACTAAAAAAATGGTTCCGTTCAAACAGGCGCCCTGTAAATAACTACAGTCACATTATCCCTGGAGGTCCGGAGTGCCTCATTGACAAATCCTGACACAAGTTCAGAAAGGGGCCCGATTTTATCAGCACCTGAAATAACATCCTCCTCAACATAGTCATGGAACCCATCACTTGACAGGAGGAGCAGGTCACCAGGTTGAAGGGTAAGGTGATAAATATCGACCAGGAAACTGCTACCAAGGCTGTTTGTGATCATAGCCCTGAGGGGATGGTGCCTTGCATCTTCTTCTGAAATCTGGTGGGAATCAACAAGAGACTGGACGACAGAATGGTCTTTTGTCCTGAAAAGTACACGTTCCCTGATATGGTAAGCCCGGGAATCCCCAGTATTTGCAATCACTGCAATGGTACTCCGGATAAATGCGGCTACCATCGTCGTGCCCATCCCTTCCTTTTCGTCTTCAGCTTCTGTTTCAATGGCCTTATGGGCTGATTTAAAGGAGTCTGATAGCAGTGCACCAATTTCATCAGGACTCATCCGTTCATGATAGTGGCTGCCAAATTCCTCTGAAAGCGTGGAGATTGCTATCCCTGACGCCACTTCTCCTGCCCTGTGGCCCCCGATTCCATCAGCAATGGCAAGGAGATAACCATCTCCAGCTTTTTCGACAAGAAGGGCGTCTTCATTGTTATTCCGTTTTCCTGTGCAGGATATCCCCACTATGGTCCCATTGAGAATTACGGTGCCGTCAATCATTCCGCTGCTCCTTTCCCATCGTACCAGAGGTCAGGGTCTTCAGTATCCTGCCGGGTATCAAGGAAATGTTTCAGATCATCAATAAGAGTGCGGACCGATTGGTACCGGTCTTCCGGTTTTTTTTGCAGGCATTTCAGGATAATCGGGTCAAGTCTCCGTGCGAGGGGGTTTACCTCAGACGGGGGTACTGGCATCCTTGAGATGATTGCATTGCTGACCTCAGCAAGGTCATCACCCGGGAACAGGAGTTTCCCGGTCACAAGCTCGTAGAACACTACCCCGAGCTGGTAGATATCAGTCCGTTCATCAGTCTCACCAAATCTCCCGGGAGATATCTGTTCGGGTGCTGCATACGCAAGCGAGAAGCCGGCAACCGTAGGTATTGCAGAAGAGCCAATAAGGCGGCTCATCCCCCAGTCACTGATCTTGGGGACGCCATTACGGTCAATCAGGATATTCTGGGGCTTGATATCGCGGTGTATGATCCCCTGTTCGTGTGCATACGCAAGACCATTAGCGACTCCGGTAACAATTTCCGCCGCTTCTCTTATGGGTAAAGGAGTCTTCATATCTGCAAGCACCAGCTTCAAAAACTCCATTTCCACGTATGGTATGGGGAGGATATTCACCTCGGTGATCTCGACGATATTCGGATGCCGGAGCCCCTCCCAGGCGAGGATCTCCTTCATAAAGCTTTTTCCGGTGGTTTCATCGAACCGTATCGGAATTTTTACTGCAACGGTCTTTCCGTCACTGAGTCGCATCGCTTTAAAAACATGGGAGATACCACCCATTCCGAGAAAGTCAACGCTGGTGTAGCGGTCTGCCAGTTCCGGCGGAAAAATATCAGGCCTGGTTGCATTAGAGCGCCGGTAGAGATCGGACCCTGAAGGCACCCGGGTCTCGTCACCGTTAAAAAAACCGTAGGGAAAACTACGTTTCTGCACCTGCAACGCGAGCGAGTGATCCTGCCACAGGGCCAGCAGTGCTGACACCGGGGCCGCAATGATCATTATAAGGATCGGCATGACTTCCCCCTGTCCCAACGAGAAAAGGAGTATCGGTGTAACGACAAGAACGATAACACCGATTACGACATGTACCTTCAGGGTCCAGCGGAGGGGGCTGGAAAGGAGTGACCCTGCTGCAAGTGCCAGTGCAGAAAATATCAGGTATGCCCCGAGCAGTAACACAATCAGCAGGAGGGGGAGGGTAAGCGTATTGGTAAGTGCCGGAAGCAGCGCAATCATCCGGAAAAGAACGAAGCCAAGCCCCATTCCACATATGATCTGACCTAATGCTACCCCGATCCTGACCGGTAGCGGTTGGGGAAAGGACAGGTGCCCAAGGCCGAGATAATCATGTGCGATAAGGAGGACCAGGGGGATTGCCGCGATAAACATGAAAATTATTACATTCCACGATGCAAGCCCGGCAGGAGGTTGTAACCCTGTCCCGGTCATATTCCCTGACCCGTTTACCGGGGTGTCCCGGGGCGTTGTTACGACCGGTGCAACGACACCCGTATTGTGTATGGAAGTGTTCAGGGTCACATTGGCTAACGGGGTAACAGGAAGAACAGATCCATTGACAACCGGTTCCGGGGTCGTATTCGGTTCGGGGGTCAGATTGCCTGTGGGAACAGGGGTTGGTAACGGGATACGTTCTGTAGGGGTGGCTAAAATATAGGGTAACGTTGAAGTTACCGTCGGTTCACTGGTAGGGACCATCGTAATCACGCTAGTGGCCTGAGTGGTTACGGTAGTCACCGGTACCGTGGTGGGGACGATTGTCGGGGGTACAGTTGTCCTTACGGTCGTTGGAACTGTTGTGGGTACCGTAGTCCTGACGGTTGTGGGTACAGTCGTAGGCAGGGGAGTTGGTACTGTTGTCCTGACCGTTGTCGGTACTGTCGTAGGTATTGGGGTTGTAACCGGGGGCAGGAGAACCATGTTAACCTTTGGGACTGTTGTCACCTGGTCTGTCTCTATCATTACCGTACCGGTATAATCCATGTAGCCGGCAAGGGCAAGCCTTAACTCGTGCGTTCCGACAGGGATATCAGTTATCGTTTTAGGTGTTGTCCCGGAATCTGTTCCATCAATAAAAACTGTCGCACCATTCGGAGCTGAACTTACCTTAACGGACCCAAGTTCAAGAGCAAATGTTACAGAGATGGAATGGTCGGAATTGACATTGGTAAACTTATAATAAGGCGATGCAGTGGTCACTTTTCCGTCAATAATCATTTGGTTCAGTTGATACCCGAGGTCCGGATCGATGAAAAACAGGATATCACTACCGGGGTCTACCGGAACCGGTCCTGAAGGGGAAATGGCTCCATGACTCCCGGCTGATGCGGTAATGGTATACGCGGATGCCACAGTTGTAACTGAAACTGCGAATATTACCCCAATAAGCAGAATACACAGCAGTACCCGGGTAGGATTAGGCCGTTTTCGAACCAGTTGATTCATGTTTGGTTACATTCCGGTTGTAAATAGATATTCAGTTATTATCCGGCATGATTACAAGGAGTTTTGCACCATATATCCCCTTTGCCAGTTCAACCAGGTCTCCGTCACGAACGGGTATGCGTTTTTCGGGGGTAACGATTACCGCGTTTACCATCGTCCCTCCCGTGCTCCCTGCATCCTCGATATACCATTGCCCGCTTTCTTCAATGAACTTGCCGTGCGGTTTTGAGACCCGGCTGACTGCTGTATACTCTGCCGAAAGGATGACATCCTGGTTGGGATCACAGCTGCCAGGTCTCCTGGGGTCAACACGGCCGATACGCACTTCCGTACCGGACAGCCGGAAGACCTTCCCATCCTCGGGACCCCCAAGCATTACGACAGATGGTGTCGGGGCAAGGAGCTCTTCTGCAACTCTTCCCCTGACCACATCGAGCTTATTCCGGAGCTCGGTGTCCGCAGGATTGATCCTGATGTTGGAAAAAAGGCCAAGATTCCGGACAATTGCTTCCATTGCCCCGGGGATGAGCGAATATTTCCAGACAGGATGAACCCCTTTTGAGGTTGCCTGCCCGAGCCCGGCCTCTTTTTTAATCAGCCCGGTGCTGAGAAGCTTGTCCAGGTGCTTTTTTGTATTTTCATAGCTGGTATCAATCTCGGCAGCAATCTTTCTGACCTCTTTCGGGCCCTTCTCAAGTATTTTCAGAATTTTCAAACGCTGGCTGTTTGACAGGACCTCGAGGTACTCGGAGAGCTCGATATAATAATCGTCATTATCCTCGAGGACAATTGTCTGGCTCTGGTCTGTACCTTTCTCTTCCATGTGAAAACCTCAATTATCGTCGTATCAACCCCCTAATCGGGGGTATATTTTCTATACGATCTTTGTTACTATCATATTTAGAAGGTGATATCTTGCCTTTGTGGTCAGATGTTTCAGCTGGATATGGGATAATCGCGATCTGGTATAAAAAAGGGAGTTTAGCATGAGTTCCAGGAGTAATAACCACGGTGTGACAGTGGACCATAACCCGGAAATCTCCGGTATTTTTCATTTCCCATTGTTAACTCTACCAAATGCCGTTTCAACCCTTTTTTTAAGTGCATCTTTCGGATAAGCACCGGTTACACGATCAATTAGTTTCCCCTGCAGGAAGAACAGGAGAGTAGGGATGGCAGATATTGCAAATTGGCCTGAAAGGGCTGGGTTATCGTCGGTATTGCACTTCGCAAATGTCACGTGGCCGGCATATTCCAAGGCCATTTCTTCAACAACCGGACCCACCATCCGGCAGGGACCACACCACTCCGCCCAGAAATCCACCACGAGAGCCCGATGCGCGTTTAATAGTGCAGGAAAATTGGCCTGATCAAGATGCAGGACTTTTCCTTCGGATTGTGCCTTTATCCGTTCCTGCATTTCCATTAATTTCTTCTCCCGGATCTTCGCGAGTTCATCATCCATATCTCCGGTATAGTCCGCCGGAATTATTAATCCCTCCTTCTTGGGGACTCCCGTCAAAAACCAGGTGTTAGTAAACTATAAGAGCGCAGAGAGGGTATATAATAACCTCCAGAGCAGCGAGGTAGGGTAGTCAGGATATCCCGACGGGCTCATAACCCGTAGACCGATGGTTCAAATCCATCCCTCGCTACTGGTTCTTTTGAAAGATTTATCTACACTTGCAGATATGCCCAATGGTTACCGTTGTCAGTCGGGTAGTTACCAGGGGCCTGGAATTTCCACACCCCCGGGATTATGTTTTTATAAAAGAGGAACTGGTATTACCGGGTTTATTACAATTTTGAAGGGATACGGATGGGTTTATCCTTTTCGTGCCACGGTTACGATAAAGGTCCGGTTCTTGTAAACAACATCGACATCAGAAAACCCGGTCTCCTTCAGCCATAATATCTGGGAAGAGAGTTTTTCGTTCCGGTCAAGCGTATCTCTCCGCCTGAGTATCTCAAGTCGCTCCTTTTCGCTGAGGGGGCCGCTTTTAAGAAAATCATTCCAGTAATCCAGGTACATCTGTCGGAACAGGAGAGTCTCGCCTTCTGCCTGGTCAGCATTGATAAACATCCCGCCGGGTTTTAAGGCAGCAAAAATTCCATGAAACAGCTGACGTTTGTCATCTCGGTTGAGGTGGTGAATCGATAAGGCAGAAAAGACCAGGTCATAGGGACCTCCAAGCGAAGACCTGCTGTAATCGCTGACCTCGTACCGGATATTCTCCCGGTTAGCGAACCGTTTACGGGCGACTGCAAGCATGTTCTCTGAAATATCAAGTAATGTCAGGGAGGCTCCCGGGAATTTTTCGAGGACCAGTGCACTCATAAGACCTGTTCCTGCACCGATATCGAGGATTTCGGGGTTATTGTTTTCCGCAACTGCAGCCCAGACAGCCGCACCGTAATACTGCTGGAGATCGGGGATTATGTGTACCCGCTGGGCATCGTACTCCTGTGCAATCGGGTCAAATGCGTCCCTGATGTGTTCCATGATATTCTCTCTTTTTCTTACACTCTGACGACACAATCCGGTTGAGGTGCTGGATTACAACGGTACCCGGCAATGCAATTTTTTTCAGGTTGACCATGGGGTGAAGATTTCAAAAAGAAGAGCCGGTTCAGGTTTATGAACCCTCTCCCCCGAACGACTCAAGCCTCGACTGGTAGGTACCTTCGACAAAGTCAACCACGGTTTCATGAGACTGCTCGCCATCGATTGAGACCGGGTAACACCCGGTCAAGCACCCGGTACACAGGTTACACCGTTCTTCACCTATCGCGGCCACTAATGATTCGATGGAGATATGGTGGAGGGAGTCAGCCGTGATACTGTGCCTCACATCCTCCTCGACCTTGTTGCTTGCAATAAGTTCACCCCGCGTCGGCATGTCAACCCCCAGATAGCATGGTGCACGGATTGCCGGGGAACCGATCCGCACATGGATCTCTTTTGCCCCGGAATCCCTCATCATTTCAATAATCCGGCGTGATGTTGTCCCGCGTACGATGCTGTCATCCACAAGGACCACAGATTTGTCCCGGAGGTGCTCCCTGATCGGGTTCAGTTTGATCCGGACCGCGTTCTCACGCTGTTTCTGTGAGGGCATAATAAAAGTCCTACCCATATAACGGTTTTTCATGAGGCTTTCAACAAACGGTATGTGAGAACGCTGGGCATATCCGATCGCATGGGATGTGCCTGAATCAGGTACCGCACATACACTGTCAGCTATAATCGGATCCTCCTCGAATAGTTTCGCTCCGATGTTGAGCCGCACATCGTACACCAGTACACCGTCTATAACCGAATCCGCCCTTGCGAAATATACATATTCAAAAATGCAGTGGGCATGCCGGCTGGCCA
Source organism: Methanomicrobiales archaeon (assembly GCA_037130095.1). Taxonomy (GTDB): domain Archaea; phylum Halobacteriota; class Methanomicrobia; order Methanomicrobiales; family Methanospirillaceae; genus CAIKOD01. The sequence continues at coordinate 666 of JBAXTR010000009.1, read as the reverse complement.
CCGCTATCTGGGTTGACCTCATCCCCTGCCCGTCGATCCTGATAAGTTCGCCGGGTTTCACATCCCGGAGGAACATACCGTTTAGGGCATCAACGCCAACACTCTCCGAGGCGAGAATAAACCCTTCTTTCAGCTTTCCAACACAGAGCGGTTTGATACCAAGGGGGTCCCGGAACCCGTAGAGGACTCCGTCGACCATGAGGATAACCGAGTAGGAGCCGCGGAGTGTCCGCATGCAGTGGAGTACGGCATCCTCCACCCCACCGGATCCCCGGATCTCTTCAGTGATCAGTTTCGCAATGATCTCGGTGTCAGTGGTCGTCGAAAAAATCTGGCCCCGCTGTTCATAGGAATCCCTGAGTTCGGCGGTATTAACCAGGTTCCCATTATGTGCGATCGAAATATCGTGGTTTTGAAAATGGAAATTAAAAGGCTGAATGTTTTCCGGGCGGTTTTCACCGGTTGTCGGGTACCGGACATGCCCGATGCCCACATTCCCTTTCAGGGTTGAAAGGACATTCGTGTTAAAGACATCAGCGACAAGTCCGGCCGCCTTATGCTTGTAAAGGCGGCCTTCATCATCAAACGTTGCAATGCCCGCACTCTCCTGCCCGCGGTGCTGGAGAGCGTACAGGGCGTAGTATAAAGAAAGAGATACACCGCCAG
>JBAXTR010000089.1:0-7761 GCA_037130095.1 Methanomicrobiales archaeon | reverse complement strand
GGATGATCCGCCTGGTCAGAACCATGGAGTACCATTCCCGGAGAAGAGTATATCAGGGTTATGCCTGCCGGGCCGCTGTAAGGTGCCGGCAGTAATGCTATTAAGTAATTTGCAGGTCAATCAGATAAGGGATAGCCTGCAGGACGCGGCCGATTATAAAACGGTGGTTTGCGCTGTTGTATAACTGGTGTTGTCCCGGTACCGGACAAGGGCCCCCGGATTTCCGTGCCTGCAGGATTACGTTGGTGAAGAATGGACCCCGGAGAATTGAAAATTGAATGGGCACGGCAGTATATGCCGGTGCTTTCAATAATTAAGGAAGACTTTGTGAAGTCACAGCCTTTCCGTGGCATGCGGATTGGCATGGCGCTTCATGTCGAAGCAAAGACTGCAAACCTGGTTATAGCGCTCGCAGCAGGCGGGGCTGAAGTGTTTATCACCGGCTGCAACCCTCTCTCGACACAGGACGATGTGGCTGCAGCATTGAACAGGGTCAGGAATGTACACTGCTATGCACGCCGCGGCGCTAATAATACTGAATATTACGAAGCTATTGACAAGGTGCTCGACGCAAAGCCCCAGATTACGATTGATGACGGGATGGACCTCATCTACCAGATCCACACCAAGCGGCAGGAACTCCTCGACACAACCATCGGGGGATGCGAGGAGACAACGACCGGTATTCACCGCCTCCGTGCCATGGCGCGGGAAGGGGCATTAAAGTTCCCGGTGATCGCGGTGAATGATACCCCGATGAAACATTATTTTGACAATGTTCACGGGACAGGGGAGAGTGCTCTTACGGCGATCATGGTAACGACAAACGTGCTGATTGCCGGGAAGCACGTGGTAGTTGCAGGATACGGGTATTGCGGGCGGGGGCTTGCGCGGAAACTTCACGGGCTCGGTGCACGGGTCATCGTTACTGAAATTGACCCGAGACGGGCACTCGAAGCATACATGGACGGGTTCACAATCATGCCCATGGACAAGGCAGCTGCCATCGGGGAGATTTTTATCACAACCTCAGGAAACACCCACATCATTGTTGAACGGCACTTCAATGTTATGAAAGACGGCGCAATTCTTGCAAATGCAGGCCATTTCAACGTTGAAATAGATGTAGACTGGCTCGAACACCACAATGGCGGCGTTGTCCGCCGGGACGGTATTGATTCATACCTCGTCGGAGGAAAAAACATTCATGTCCTTGCGGAAGGCAGACTTGTCAACCTCGCGACACCAAAGGGAATGGGACACCCGGTTGAGGTAATGGACCTGTCGTTCGCGCTCCAGGCACTTTGTGCAAAGCATGTCGTGACACATGGCAAAACGATGGGTGCCGGTGTATTTGACGTACCGCAGGAGATTGATGAACAGGTGGCCAGGATGAAACTCGGTGCACTGGGATTCCAGATCGATTCGCTTACCCCTGAGCAGCAAACCTACATGTCCAGCTGGGATATCGGGACATAACCCGGTAATAGAAATGCCCGGGGGACCGGGATCTCATTCTTTTTTAATGATATCGTTTCTCATGCAGAACAGGTATTCCTGTGCATATCCTGCAAAAGGACCAAAATACCCCTGTGCGTACCGCCTGAGGGATTCGTAATTCGCTTTCTCTCCGGGTTCCAGGTAATGCTGCCGGATGATCCTCTCGATCCACACATCAACCGGGACCGCCTCCAACCGTCCGAAACCAAAAAGGAGGACACAGTCTGCCACCTTCCGGCCAACTCCCCGGAAATGCATCAGCTCTGTCCGTGCCTCCTCGTACGGCAGATCCCGGATTATATCAGCCCATCCCGGGTTCGCATCAATTTCCTGTGCCACATGGCAGAGGAACGGTGCCCGGTAACCGAGGCTGCATGCCCTGACCTGGCACTCCTCAGCACAGGCAAGGGCGTCCGGGGTTGGAAAAGAAAAATGTGCAAACCCCTCGGAACTGATTTCATTACCGAATTCCCTGCATAACAAGGTGATCCGCCGCTTGATCGAGGGGATGTTTGTGAAGGTGGCGATGACATAGGAGACCAGGCATTCCCATGGGGGCTGCCTGATTATTCTGAGCCCCCTGCATTCTTCAATTGCCTGGTGAATGACCGGGTCACGATCAATTCCTGACAGGATTGTCGGAAGGTCGAGATCAAGCGAAAAATAATGCCTGATGAAGGACTCGCCCGTGCCTTCCCAGGTGATGATGTCCCCCTCCTGGCGGATCCTGATTACCCTATCCCCTACTATCCCGGTCCACCACCCACCTGCCTCCACCCAGCGGAACACCTGCCCGCAGGAGAGTGTTTTATCCAGGTTGAAGGGTTGACTGGCCGAAAGGGTGAGGGACAACATGGTGCAGGAGTACTATCTGCTGATGATGGCATTAACCGCTTGGAAACGGGCATATACCTGGCATGAACCGTTAATAAAAACGGGAAGACCTGCGACGTTACACCGGATCAGGGTGCATTTCCGCTCAATATTTTTATGGCACTCACCAGTGCACGGAATTCCGGGGTCAGCTCCGGAGATATCCCGCCCGGGAACCGGTCTTCCCCTGAACAGGAAATTGCCTTAGTACCTGTTTCCAGTACCAGGTGCCAGTAGGTCACCCCGCAGCAACCGTGCGGGTTTGAGTAGGTCTTATCCCACGACCAGACCCCGATATCATCCATCTCCTTCCAGAATGACTCCCAGCGCTCCGGCCCGGGTGTTATATTCCGTGGGGTGCAGCTAAAATTTCCCCCGTGGGCCTCTTCGACAAGGAGGGATTCCCCGCACCACCGGACAGAAAACGCACCTCCTGCATAGTCCCCAAGGTAAAATACCAGGTTTGATGGCAGCAGATCACTGTTATTCAGGGAGCTAGGGCACCCATTCATACCTGATCCAGTCATCTGTCGGCCTGATAAAAAGATGCCCGGTTTTTATTCGTCACTATCCCGTTCCCCGGCATCTCACTCTTTGCATTCCTCATACCGGGGAACACATTCTCCCCTAAATGCATCGAACCGTACCTGGCGGGCAGGCTTCGACCCGCCGTTGACACGCATATTTTTCTGTTTTTTCGACTGGTGTAGACGGATAGCTGTCTGCCAGTCGGCATACAGGTATACCCGGTGAGCAGCCCTGACGAGGTGACGCATAAACGGGTCTGCCCGCTGGGAGTACACGATTACCGTACCTTCATCACGGGCAAAACCTCTTATTTTGTTCACCACGAAAGGCACCAGCCGCCGGTCATCTTCGTAGAGCGAGGGGTCGTGTTCGATAATGAGGTACGTGGTATCACATTCGCCGATAATTGTTGAGACCTGGTCGGATGTGAAACCGCGTCGGACCGAGAACTCGAATGTTGTCCTGTGGAGGAGCGGGAGGACCGCCGAATAGTTACTGCATGCATAAAGGAACGGGAAGCGCCGTATCATTCCGGCGCAGTGGTCCATTCCGTCTGCCATAACCCGCGGGGGGCCGATGATCACGGTAATCATCCGTTCCGGGACAAGGATACCCGGGTACCATTCGAGGTCCATGTTCTTCCCGGATCTGTTCAGGTTCCACAAGGGATAAAGAGGTGGAATACGCGGGGTGAAAGTGAGCTGCCCGGTCGGATATCCCGGTGAATTTTTTCTAGGGTGAAAAAAGGCGAAACTATAACCAGATCGGCTGGAAGCGTGAATTTGGGAATTCTCTCTCTTTCACCCCGCGTGGCATACACTTTTATGGTGGGAGCAGGAGTGAATGTCATGGAAATAACTGAAAACCTGCGCGTTTTCCTCGATACCGGGGAGGACTGGGAACGGAAAAACACGTCATTGCCTGGTGTATCGATAATCCGGCTTCCCGCAACACGGAGCCGGCCCGCGTCGCTTGCTATCGAGGTAAATCCGGTTGATGAGAATGGACGTCCGATGAAGAAAAAAGGAATTATGGTCATGAGCAGGACTGAACTGCTGGCGTTCCGGCAGGTTTTCGGGAATGAAAAACTTGGGCAGCTGCTCACCGCTGTCGAGGAAGTCCTTCCTGAAAAAAAGGGTGCGAAGAAAAACAGTGGCGACATCCTGGAGATCTAGGGTGAAAATCCAGGGCCCCTGTGGCAATATTGCCCCCGGAGTCCCCCCTATTTTGTGGCGTAAACAAAAGCATCTTAATCTGCGGGAGAATAACTGTTATTATGGGAAGAGCCGTCCACGTGTTTACATCCGCTGCATTCCTTCTTGTTGTGGCACTTGTATGGATGGCAGGATGCATGGAACAGCCGGTAAAAAATGTAACACCGGAGCCGGGTCCGGCAATCCTGGTTGATTATTCCCGCACCGGTGGAATCGGGGGGTTTGATGACCACCTTGTTATCTTTGAGAATGGCGCGGCGGTTTATTCAGGGCAGCGTGGCAGAGGTGCCTTTATCGTGAACCAGAATACGATGGACAATATCCGGGACTCTTTTTACTCTATCGGGTTCCCGAGGATGAATGCGTCATACCCGGCCACGTCACCCGGGGCTGATTATTTCACGTACACGATCACCTACCGTAATTACACGGTAAAGGCCGAGGACACCGGTGTACCATTAGCCCTGCAACGAGTGATAGACAGTCTCAACGAGATAATTTCCGTGAAAGCCAATAGTTCAATACGCTCATAATTCTCTTTTTTAACCTCATTCTAAACCATCTTGCAGATTTAGGGTACCTGGAATTTAATCATGTTCCTGGGGATCAGTCCCGCCCAACAGTATTGCTACACACCATGCCTATCCGGCCCTTTATTTATGAGATCAGGTACCCTTGATTACTATGTATCCGGAATGCAACCGCTGCGACCTGGATGGTGACCTGATGAAATCCTGTCCTCCCCCGCCCCCCGATCCCCGGCCATCAGGGTTATGGGACCCTGCATATGCCGGGATACCAGGGTACATGCCATTTTTCGATTCAGGGCAACTTGATACCCGTTATCCGGCACCGATCACCTGTAGCGAGACCTGCTACTGGTTTATTTTTCGGGGAAATGAAATGCTCGTCCCTGAAGGAGAAGGAAAGATCCAGTTCGGGGACACACACCGGTTGTTCAGCCTGACCCCGCTTTCCCTTCTGTTTATTGGTATTTCCGGGGGTGTGCCCTGCTATGCGGTTGCCCTGGATAGTTCTGTACAACCCCCGCAAAACTTCCTGTTTTCAGATATACGAGGACTATCCGGGAGGATCAGCAATGAATTACTAGGTGTGGCGGCACGGGCCTCCCATCTCCTGTTGTTTGACCGGACTACAAAATTCTGTGGTGCCTGTGGGGCGGGGAACCTGTTGATGGAGTCCGAACTTGCCAAACAATGCCCGGTATGCGGGCAGATCATGTATCCACGACTTTCACCGGCAATCATTGTGCTGGTCAGGCGGGGTGACGAGGTCCTTCTTGCCCGCTCACCCGGTTTTCCGCCCGGAATGTATAGCGTGATTGCGGGTTTTGTTGAACCAGGTGAGACCATTGAGCATGCCGTCCACCGTGAGGTGATGGAAGAGATGGGAATTACCATCTGCGATCTCCGATATATCGGAAGTCAGCCATGGCCGTTCCCGGACTCACTGATGATTGGATTTGTGGCATCCTACGCCGGTGGGACAATACGTGCAGCCTCAGCAGAAATAGAAGACGCAGGCTGGTTCAGAAGAGGTGCACTCCCCGGGTTGCCGGGACCGTTAAGTCTCTCCCGTGCGTTAATCGATTTGTTTGAAAAGGACTCCCTGCCCGGTTGAACACAGGTTCCCGGTGGAAAAATTTCCCGAAAAAATAAACCGGCTTGTGCTAAACAATTGAATAAGATCTGGAGAGAAAAATAGAGCAGGGAAAAAGAATTCTTTTATTTCTCTGTGTACATGCAGCTCTGCACGTCGTGTCCAAGTTTTCCAATGGCATCTGCCCTGCAGCGCTGGCAATGCCTCATCTGGCGCACGTACGGTGCACATGAGTCCTGCATCTTCTTTTTCATTTCTGGTGTCGGCGGAGCGATGTCGGCGAATTTATACTGGGCGATAAGCGGGATCACATTAAAGTTGTAGACCCCCATTTCACCTACCTTCTTTGCGATGTCGACAATATGATGTTCATTAATGCCCGGGATATAGACCGTGTTTACCTTTACGATCATTTTCCTTTTCACGGCCTCTTCAATTCCTTTTAGCTGGTTTTCAAGGAGGATTTTTGCACCTTCGATACCAGTATAGCGCTTGCCTTTCCATTCGATAAACTGGTATATCTTTGCGCCAATTTCAGGGTCGATTGCATTCAGGGTCACCGTGATATTACCCACGTCATATTTCTGGAGGAGGTCAATTTTTTCGGGAAGAAGGAGCCCGTTGGTAGAGATACACTTAATGACATTCGGAAATTCATCATGGAGTTTGCGGAGCGTTTCAAAGGTCTCTTCATTAGCCAGGGGTTCACCTGGCCCGGCTATACCGACCACCTTGATATAATTATATTTCTCCACCACCCGTTTTACGAGATCAATTGCTTCACCTGAGTCCAGGACCTTCGTTGTGACCCCCGGGCGACTTTCATTGACACAGTCAAAGTCCCGGATGCAGTAGTTGCATTGAATATTGCATTTTGGAGCGACTGGGACATGGCAGCGCCCGAACCCGTGACAAGCCTTCTCTGAGAAGCACGGGTGTTCCTGAATCTTACGGAGCTGTTCGGGGTCCCACTGGACTTTTTTTCCCTGTATTACTGCTTCCCGGTAACCTTCTTCGGTCATGATAAACAATAGTATAGTTCACCCTCCGGCTATATAAAATTCGAGAAATATCCCCGTCAGGTCTGTAAGGGACGACCCTGGATTCAGGAGCAATGGGTCTCATAAAAAAAGGTTTTCAATTCGTTACTGGGAATTTTCCTGTACATCCTGTATTATTTCCGTAGGTTCACTCCAAATGTTACTGTCTTGCCATGTTACAGGTATCGTAGAGCACATCTATTATCAGATCAATACAATGTAACACTATGTCAGTTAACAGCAGGAACGGGAAAACCCGGCCATCAGGCCGCTTTTTTCTCGGAATGACAATAATTCTTCTTATGGCCGCTCTCCTCCTTGCAGGATGTACCTCGCAGAAGGCAGCAGTTGTAGCGCCTAATGATACCGTAAAAGTCCATTATACAGCCTCTCTGGCCTCAAACGGGCAACAATTCGAGTCCTCACTAAATGGGTCTCCGGTAGAGTTTGTAGTAGGATCAGGGATGGTCAATAAAGGATTTGATAATGCCGTGATGGGGATGAGCGTCGGGCAGAATAAGTCTGTAACAATACCCGCTGACCAGGCATATGGCCCCAAACGACAGGACCTTATTATTACTACTGAAAAAACAGGGGCACTTGCGGATTACGAGCCCAAACCAGGGGCAATCACGTATATAACGGTACCGATGCCTGATGGAAGTGTCGGGCGATACCCGATTATTGCTTCGAATGAGACCACTGTAACGGTTGATATGAATCACCCTCTAGCAGGGCAGGACCTGGTTTTGAATATCCAGCTGGTGGATATTGTAAAAAAGTAAGTTAGGATCTCCCGGATTATTTTTTTTCACTTTGATATTAACCTGCAGGGTTTTATTCATTAAAAGGGCTTTGTTAAAACCCTGTATATTAAAAAAAGAAGGAATACGGGGGGGTTTTACCCTCTACCTGCCCCCACCCCCAATAAGATATTCATTGACAGGGTTCAATTGAGGGATTCCAGAAAATTTCAGAGATTTGGA
>JBAXTR010000088.1:0-7789 GCA_037130095.1 Methanomicrobiales archaeon | reverse complement strand
GGCATATATAGCTTACCATTTCATATTAATTTGAATCTTTTATGCCACAGACAAAAACACGTTCCCGCCCGGAAAAATGCTGCGATTTTACAAAGGACATCCCTGAGCCTGTACGGAATGAACTTGATAAAAAGGGCGGGATGGATGGACTTCTTGCCCGGATTCCGGACCAGGCTGCACTGTATGCAGGCAGCCGTCTTACCCAGGCACTGGCCGATCCAATCCGCCTTACCGTCATGTACGCTCTTGTCTCCCAGCCGCTTTGCGTATGTGTGATTAAGGCGGTCGTTCAGATTGCAGACTCAAAGCTCTCCTACCACCTCACTATCCTCAAGGAACAGGAATTCATTGTCGGTGAACAGCAGGGGAACTGGATTATTTATCATATCACCGACCGTGGCCGGCAGGCACTGAAGTGCACAGAAAAGATGGGAGTATGAACTACGTGGAACCCCGGAAACCAAATTTAATAATTCCCCTGATACTTGCCTGCATGATGATATCCCTGTTTTTTGTTGCAGGATGCTCATCTCTCACGGCAAATGCGGGTAAAAGTTCAATGACTGCACAACCTACGGGCAATCCAAACAGTACTGTTGAACGGGTTGAGGTGATGTATTTCCACCCGGCCCAGCAATGTTATTCCTGCAGGACTCTTGGTGAATATACCAATGAGACGGTGAACATCTTCTTTGCTCCTGAACTTGCATCAGGAAAACTGGTGTTTACGGAAGTCAATCTCGACCTCCCGGAGAATGCTCATCTTGTTAAGAAATACGAAGTAACCGGGTCATCGTTATGGATCGGCGTATATGATGCGAACGGGTTCCACAAGGAACAGAATGTCAATGTCTGGTATAAAATCAACAATGAAACAGAATTTGCGCAGTATCTCCAGCCGATAATAAGAAATCGGCTTAATGGAGTCATTACCTGATGGATTTCATGCAGGTAATGGAGACGATGGGGACGAGCGGTATCCCTCTTGTCGCCGCTTTTTTTATCGGACTGATGACCGCATTCAGTCCCTGCACACTCGCGACCAATATCACGGCAATTGCGTTTATATCTAAAAAAATAGACAACAGCCGTCACACGCTCCTGGCCGGGAGTGTCTACACACTAGGCAGGATGGTGGCGTATGTCGCCGTTGCATCAGTCATCGTTTTCTTCGGGATGAATATCCAGTTTATCGCACTCGGACTCCCGCATTACGGTGAACTACTGATCGGGCCGTTTCTTATTGCATGTGGGATCTACCTGCTCGATATCATCCCCTTCGGCACTCTGCCCGGATCGTGCAGGATATCTTCTTTCTCTTCAGGGGTTACTGCAAACCTTGCAGAAAGGGGCTATCTCGGGGCATTCCTGCTCGGTGTCATCTTTGCCATATGTTTCTGTCCTTTCAGCGTCGTCCTCTTCTTTGCCATGCTGATTCCGCTTGCTCTTGCTGCGGGGGACCCGGTACTCATTCCTGCGGTGTTCGCCGTTGCTACCGGACTGCCTGTGATTATTATCTCGTACCTCCTTGTAACAGGGGTCGGGAAGTGCAGTGGAATTGTTAAAAGGGCCGGGGAAATTGAACCCTGGCTCCGGAGAGCGGTCGCAGCGGTGTTTATCGTGGTCGGGTTGTACTACATTGCCATCATCCCTGGAATCTGGTTTTTCCAGATCTGATGTCACTTTTTTTAGAACAGGATGTTATGAGGTTGATTAAGCACCCGCACCATTTCGTGCGGCCACCCGTTAAAAAACCTATGGTTCACTCAACGTGTTGTTCATACCCACAGCGGTGGCCCGCATCGTTACCAGTATCATCAGACTGGCAGCAACATGAATTTACAAATTTCCCGGGGATATACAGGATTCCCGGTGGCTGACATCACCTGGTGTGTGCTGGTGCTTTTCACAACATGCACATGTGTTTTCATCGATACATCCTCGCTGGACAGGGGCTGTTGATTCATCGTTGTTTGATTTGCTGGTTGTTGGTTCAGGCATTACGTCACCAGATGTACGGTATTCCGTACTATAATCACTCATATGCGCATAATTAGGTAGTATATGATCACCCGTTCATAATAACAGGCTACTCCACAAGTGCGCAGGACGTGCATTCGTTGCACTCGAATTCAAGCGTTGAGTGAAGAATCCGGTATTTTTTAAGTCGTTCCTTGATCTCCCGCTTCATCTGTTCAATAATTTCCACATCACGAATGCATGAGTACACGTGGGCATCGAGCACGTTGATATCTGAACAGAGACTCCAGAGATGGACATGATGCACCCCTTCAACCCCTTTCACGGAGGTTATGTCTGCAACGACAGCATCGAAATCCACCGATTTCGGTGTGAACTGGAGGAGGATAGAGATTGTTTCGCGGAGTATTCTTACCGCTGATATCACAATCAGTACCGCAATGATCCCGGAAAGGATGGGATCAACGATTACCTGCCCGGTGAAGGTGATCCACACCGCTGCGGCGATCACCGCCACTGATGAGACCGTGTCCCCGAGCACATGCAGGAATGCGCTCCGTACATTCAGGTTTTGGCTCCCGTGGAGGAGATAAATGACTGCAAGGTTTGCAGCAAGACCTATGCATGCCACGATGAACATCTGTCCCCCCTGCACCGGGGCAGGGTTGACTACACGCTGGTATGCCTCCCACATGATACCAGCACTCACCCCGATCAATAGCAGTGAATTTACAAATGCTGCAAAGATCTCCGCCCGGTGGTAGCCATAGGTCCTCTCCTTCGTGGGAAGCTGAAGGGCAAGGGTCATGGCCCCGAGGGAAAGGAGAAGGGCGAGGAGATCGCTGAACATGTGCCCTGCATCGCTGAGGAGGGCGAGCGATCCGGAGAGAAGTCCCCCGGCAATCTCAACGAGCAGGAAACCAAGAGTAATGAAGAACGCAATCTTCATGGATCTCCGGTAATCCAGGGGTGTCTTGTCTGTCATCGTGCCTCCTGAATATTGGTTGTGGAGTCAGGTCCGGGTATTGAGACTGGAAAAATCACCGGAATCCACCATTCTGCACGTTGATCTCGAACCGTGCCCCTTTGCCTGGTTTCCCTGTCTCCCTGGTGGTGATGTTTGTAATATCGAGGATTTCCCGTACAAAGAACAGGCCCCGTACGGTGTTCTTTCTGAACCCGCATTCGAAATTTTTTACCTTTTCCCCTGCAGGTACCCCTGCCCCGCCATCTTCCCAGTAAATGGTTAACCCTGCATCAGACTTGTGTGTTGATACCTTTACCCTGGTCACATGTCCTCCAATGATGTATAGAATTATCAAGCAAATTAGAAAATGGCTCCACTTCCAGGACTCCTGCCGCATCAATTGCGGAACTCCTGGTGGTAACGGAAAATTCCCCTGTTTTTTTTCAAGAAAAATCCTTCAGAGGTCAAGGAGTGCCGCCTCATCATCGATGTACAAGAGGGAGATCATAATGCTGTTTTTGTTATTGAGAACAGGTGAAATATGTTTGTATTTACACCAATCGGGGACCCGGAAATTTTCTCTCTCCACGATATTTGAAATAAAAAAGTTGAAAATTACCTGAACTGGTACAATCATCACAGACTAGTCGTTACGACGACAGCCCCCCTTCATGGATCCTGCTGCCAGACAGTTTCGGGTTTCATATCCCGAAACGGGTTTCAACCGGTTATCACGCCAGACATGGGGGGGATACTTTATGTACGAGTCCATATAGTCAATACCCCCTGTACCACCAGGATAACGTATCGGGTAGTTCTACACATCATAGGATTAAAGGGAGATTTCAGCCCCTGGATATTGTGGAGTGCTCCCGAAAAATCTATTTTTTGAACCATCCCACTACAATACACATGTCATATCAAAAAATGAGTGTCCTGCTCGCACTACTTGTTGCAGCGATCGTATTCTCAGCAGGGTGCACAAATTCTACGGTTCCTGGCAACCCTGCTACTCCGGCCATAACACAACCTGTAACCACCTTTGCAACACCGGCTGTAACCCAGGCCGTGATGGCATCCCTCACTCCTTCTGCATCCATGACTACGTCACCATCTGTTTCCACAGTGGCAAATGATCAAAAACGCGTCAGGCTTGAGACAACGATGGGAAACATCACTATTGTACTTGACCCCGATATGCCGATTACTGCCGGTAATTTCGAATCCCTTGTAAAGAAAGGGTATTATGACGGGGTTATCTTCCACCGGGTCATGAACGGGTTTATGATCCAGGGTGGCGATCCGACAGGAACCGGAAGAGGGAACCCGGGTTACAGGATCCCTGATGAGTTCACAAGCCACAACAAGAATGTACGTGGTGCTGTTGCCATGGCAAATTCAGGGCCCAATACCGGCAGTTCACAGTTCTTCATTAACCTCGTGGATAACAGCATCCAGCCTGCATTCGATACCAAGTACCCTGTATTTGGGAACGTCGTCGAGGGAATGGAGGTCGTGGATGCGATCGGTAAGGTCCCGACATCCGGTGCACCAAATAACCGGCCGCTCCAGAACGTGACGATTATTCGTGCTGAAGTTATCTGAACTTCAAATTTTTTTACCCGGTTTATTCGTAAACGGTATGAGAGACCGATCTGAATGATGCGGTTACTGTATTTGTATGATCTGATAAATGACTTTAGAACCGGAATTAACGAGTTTCTCACCAGAAAATTCTATTTTTATAACCCCCACAAAGCAGAAAAAGTGAATTCAAGGGCCGGGTTTCCCCCGAAGGATTATATCATTTTCTGCTTTTTCGCTTGTTCTACCAGGATTAATGCAACATTTAGTCCAAGGACGACCGCCCAGATGATGACTCCCGTTGTACTGCCAATATAATAGCTGTAAATGATAGCTATTATCGCGACACCCACCAGGATATAATTCAGCCAGCTCATAGAGAGTATATCTTTCTGGTCCGGCAATGATATATCAGCTTGTTTTTCATGGATCAAACGTTCCGCGTTCTTTTTTTTGCATTTTAAGGACCTCAATAGTGGTGAAGACGATCGCGACCTCGAGCGGGTCATCGAAATATGCAAGTTCAGGACCGTTTTTTTTCTCCAGTAACCTGACCAGATCAATTCCATATTTGAGGTCATGGGTCTGTAAATGGCGGACCATTCTTCCCCACCGTTCTGTCTGGTGTTTCATATCTGTTGCAGTAACCATTGCAGAGATCTTCAATCCGGCAGTATATTGGCATCTGCCGTGGACGGTGTGAAAGTGAATTTTCGATCGAGGTCGTAGAAGAAAACCCAATGATCCGCTGTGAAAGAATGTGTAAATGGAATGAGGGAACTCTGGTATCAGCAGGAAATGGGAGCTGAAAAAGATGGGGAATTATATTATAACCCGGGACTCCCTGGTATCATCGTCGTGAAACAAGATACCCTGTGAGGCAGATTATCCCGAGTGCCATGAGCAGGACAAACGGGTCCGCAGCCGCTTTATTCGTTGGTGTTGCTACCGGGACAGGGGACAACGATGCACTGAGCTGGATATTCTGCCCGGCTATTACCTGTCCTGTTGTTGTATATGGTGTATACCCGTCCATACGGATTTCAATAGTATACGTTCCAGGCTGGACTTTCTGGAATGAGAGCGGTGTGATACCCATATATGCACCGTTCACGTAAACATCGGCCCCGCCCGGGGCTGAAGAAATCTGGGCGCTTGCCACTGTCGGGGACTGGCTTGCAGGCTGAAGGGCGGCATTCATCTGGACATTTTTACCGGCCTGTATCGTCACCGTGGTTGCATAGTCTTGGTATCCTGATTTTTTCACGGAAACGGTATAACTGCCTGGCACGAGGTTGACGATATCAAGGGAATCATCGGGAGGTGTTATACCTCTGTAATTATTGTTCAGGTACACAGAAGCACCTGATGGTGATGATGAGACCTGTAGGTCTCCTGTATCAGGGCTCTTTTCCGGAACGAGGGTCACGGTCACCGGTGTAATCGCACCACTGGTTACGGTCACTGTGTTTTCCCAGGTATCATAGCCTGCTTCATAGATACCTACTTTATGAGGGCCTGCTGCAAGGTTTCCAACAATTTGGTTTGTTTTCCCCTGGTAGATGTCATCGACATAGAAACCGACCCCCTTCGGTGTCGTGGAGAGTGATATACTCCCTGGTGAAATGACCCTGGCAAGGTCAACATTAACATTCTGGGTCGTACCTACGCTTACCGTTACCACCTTTATCGTGGGCTGGTATCCCGGCATGGTAATCATTACGTTATGCACCCCGGGTGGTACTGATGAAAATGTGCCAGGTGTGAATAACTGGTCCTCACCGCCATCGAGAGTAGCCGATGATCCGGGTGGAGTCGAGACACAATAAATGCTGCCCGTAGTGTATGAATTTCCCGCCTGGGGGCTGGTTGACGTGGAAGTCGCGGCCCCTATCGTAACTTCAGCTGACGCGTACCCGGTTATCGCAAGGGTGATAATCAGCACAAGTATAAGAACTGACATTTTCTTCATGGGAATTACCTGTAACAAGAATCTTTGATACAGGTTAAAAACCCACCGGTGGAATAAGGATGGCCTGATATTCAACTAGGCATTTTCAGGTCGTATTATCTCCAAGGATGGATCAGTGGGCCAAAAAATATACGTTGGTTCCAGTTACCAATCGCGTTATCATACGTGTCATGGCTCTGATAGTGACGCAAAGAGTGCCGTAGTCTGGTTTGCATTTATTGTGACTGTTGTGATATAGTCCCGGAAACCCCCGGAAGTCAGCCGGATGTTATGGTTACCCTGTGCGATATTATTGAATTGTGCAAAGGTAACCTCGCCAGTATTTATCCCGTCAATATAGACCAGCGATCCAACCGGGTACGCACTGATGGTAAGGTTTCCTGATGGGGGTGCGGGTTCTAATGGCTGGTCAATCGTGTAAATACCCGGGCGTCCAAGGTAAATCCAGTAACCCTTCCCGGGTATAATGGCCTGTTTTTCAGTGATATCCCCTGTGAATACCGCGGGGTCGTACTGTTGACTTTGGGAATTCCATCCCATAGCCAGGACCCAGTGGTCTGAAAGCGATGAGAACGCGTCTCCGGGGTAAGCCGCGGACCCTGCGAATCCGATTGCATTCCAGCCAGCCTCAAGGGGTTTAGGTACGGGTGGCTGTGTATTATCCCCTGTAACCGGAATAGAGACCGGTTGGCTTGCATATATCCAGATACCCTCAAGAGGGGTTACCACGGACTGCGGGTTTAACGCCTCCCAGAATTGTGTCTGGCTATTATAACGAAAGACAGAATGTCCCGCGGTGTTTACGGTTGAAAACAATGAAAACGCTGTATGCTGGTAATTTGTGTGGGTATACGGGATCGCGATATAATTCCAGCCTTCCTGCAAGGCCAGATTTGTATCGGCTGCGCATGGCAGGATAATGCAGCTGATGAGGACTAAGCAGGCAAGGAGACAGCAGGTAGTATCCCTATACATACTGGGTACTAGGCAGGCAAATGGAAAAATGTATTGCACTCCTTGGTAGTGGCCCCCAGGTTGATCTTCTCCCAGTGGTCTCAACGGGGCCTCCCTACATGGCAGGGAATAGTTCTATGAATTTTTCTGGACACGGGGTTATCTGGATGGTGTCATGTGGATACAGGATGTATTGATCTTACACCGCCCGTGATTTCTATTATTTTTATCCGGAAATGAGCAGAACAGTAAGAAAAACAGGGCATAACGGAAATTATTATAGATACAATTAAATAAGATTCAATCTACCTTTTTTTTATGGGAAAAATCTT
>JBAXTR010000087.1:0-7907 GCA_037130095.1 Methanomicrobiales archaeon | reverse complement strand
GAAAAAGGCACGGCAAAGGTGAACACGTTTGCGGGTATGATCTTGCCAACACTCTCCCGTGCGGAAAGATCCGTGTAGCCGAGCACTGCCCGGGGGTGTTCTTTCTTTGCCTCGTCGTACACAAATGCCCCGATCTGCTGGCAGGCCGCCATCGGAGGGACCCGTACTGGATCGGTGCCCTCACGGACTGCCCCGACGAGCGTTACAAGACCGGTGATCTGGAGAGGATCCGCAACAAATACAACGACAACCGGTTGTTCACCGGCTTTTACCTTGCTGAGCGGGGTAAAAATCACGTACTTCTCGGCAATGTCCGTTACCGGCAGGTCCGTGGTCATGAACCGCTTTGCTTTCTCCGTATTCTTGTGAAGGCGTTCCCCGTGCAGGAACTTCGCCCGCTCACGTTCGGGAACATGCTGCACCATCGCACAATAGGCCTCCGGGTTGTTACTGCTCTCCGCACCTTTCACGAAGAATGCGGACATGAATTCGACACCTGCACCACCGAAAGCATCGTAGTACCCGTTACCGAAACCAAGCCCGGCCCGGGCACCGGGGCACCCGTAGGTCTCCCGGTCAAACACGGCGGTCTTTCCCTTCATAGCAACATGTGCAAAGAACGGCATGATACATCCGAACCCGTGCGGTTTTATCTGCAGTGCCCCTTCGGGTTTCGTATTGCTCCAGAGAATTGCCACGGGTTCGTGGTCAAGCCGGAGTTTTTCCGCGGTAATGCTTTTCATGCCATTCCACCTTTCATCGATAGTTGACTCTTCAACAATAACGAATGAACACTTCACTATAAATAGATGACTATTCAACTAATTGGTCAGGTCTGGAATAAATGGGTTCGAACGGCGAAGAAACGGTTACTCAGTGGATCCAGGATATTGAAGTACCGGCAGCGTTGATATCGTACGCCTATCGTACGATTCAGAAATCATTTGCAAAAGAACTGGCGCCGTATCATATCGGATGGGGACATTTTGCGATCCTGATGTCCCTATACGAGATGGAAGGGCGCAGTCAGGACTGCCTTGCATTATCCCGGGGATTTGATAAAACGATGATTGCAAAATCCGTTGTGAGGCTGGAGGAGGAGGGGTTTATTCACCGCGAGATTGATCAGGACGACAAGCGGGTGAAGCGGCTGTATCTTACGGAAAAAAGCCGGAATCTCCGCCCGGAGATGGAACGGATCGGTTACCGGGTGAATAAGTTTCTCATCAGGGATTTCGATGCGGGTGAATCTGCTGTGGCAATGAGGGACCTAAGGAAGATCGCGTTGAATGCATCAGAACTTTGACCGGGAATTTTTCAAATTGGCTGGGATAACAAAACGTGAAATTTGCACTATTCATGACGGATACCAGACTCTTCATAGTTACACTCTGATGGATAACTAACGCCATTCACCTGAATTCCATCCGGACATTGGTCTGGGCATTGACAACTATCTGGCATAAATCTCCCTCCGGATATACTGCAGGAATGCGGGAGGTTATATCCATAAAAAAAATGAACCTTCACTACGGATATGACCAATTCGCCTGAACTTTGTAAGGAATGTGGTGGGAACTGCTGCCGCCACCCCACGATGACGGATATTGAATTTGAAAGGCTGGTTGATGCGATAGGAAAAGAAGAGGCTGCAACCGCCATGCCTGAACGTTTCGGCACCTGGTGGATGTTCCGTGAGAACTGCCCGGGAAAACAAAAGGACGGGTGTGTCCTGGCATACGACGATAGGCCTCTTTGTTGTAAAATATACCCTTTTGTTGCTATCCCCGCTGTAACCGGGAGTGTAATCGGACATGAGATCCTTCTTGATATCAGGTACTGTCCCCGGTGGAAAGAATTCGGTGAATGGTATGAAGAGACAAAACAGGAATTTATTATCCAAAAATCGTGTGCTGGTGAAATACCACAACCCCTGGAAAAAAGAGGCTGGAAAATTTTTTTCCGGTTATCCTGATTCCGTATTAATTTCCAATCTCCATCACCACAAATTTTCAGAGTTATTATACCATCATACCCGGATAACCTTAATTTTTCGGGAATAAGGCAGGGAACGCCGGATATTATATTATGGCGGCAAAAAATTATAGCAATTTCCCTTTTGACCCAAAGGTCCTCTTAATTGCCCATGTTATTGGGTATGTATTCTATCAACCTGTAAGGGCTGAAAACCAAAAAAAATCCTGCAAGATCTCTTACGGGAATAATTTTCCTCTGAACCGGATACCTGTCGTTATCAGTCGGCATTTTTTTCACATCATGATAGTGCGGGGTAATCGCTCATTTCCTGGCATAGATATACCGGAGCAGGTGAGTATGGACGCCCTCCTCTCCATGTTCTTCCGGGTCCTCGGTCATACCCGTTTCGAGGATCTCAAGATCCCGGAACTCCGAAACCAGGTCCTCCCTGGAATAATAGTGGACCTCACGCCCGGGCTTGCTCTCGAAGGTGTACTCCTCGACCATCCGGCCTTTGCCGAAACTGGTCTCCCTTTCGGAGAACACCACGAAGAACATCACACCGCCATCCTTCAGTTGCTCCTCGCACAGCTGGAGGAATGCCGTCCGGTCCTTCTTCCGGAAGAGATGGAGGAGATTGAAACAGTAGATGCCATCATACATCGAATCGTCGAATGGCATGTCTAGGACCGACCCCAGGTGGTATCGTATCCCCTGGTTGTTTTGTTGTGCGAGGGAAATAGCCGTCGCCGAGATCTCGATACCCGTGACCTGGAACCCTGCTCGGGCAAATGCAACGGCATTACGACCGTACCCGGAGCCCGGCACAAGGACCACGTGTACACCTGCGTTTTTAAAGAGTCCGATCGCGTGTTCAGCGGACCTGCTGGGGGTATCGCCCCATATCCGCCCCTCATCTGAAAAACGCTCCTCCCAGAAGGTGTTCATAAAAGAACTGTTGTTTTCACAGGGAAGTACCTGCCGGATGAGCCCTGACCAGGCTCCCTTTTATTCAGGGGCCGGTTTCTGGAGAGAACCCTCTCCTTTTGCCGTAAGAGTCAGGAGTATTTCTGAATGCGGGCAGTTTTCGGATATAAAATTTCTCAAAATCAATTGGCGGACCCTCGAGCGGACGGCATATTCATTATATTCGGGAAAAAGCCTGGTCACAACATGAGTCATGGTGCACCCCGGGTCATCTGACACTGCCTGCAGGACCTGGACATACGAGATATCGGGCACGAATTCATTCAGACTGAACAATTTTTTCATGTATATCCTTTTATAAATTTTAATCACATTTTTTCGGCCCGGATCTACAAAACCCGGGTGAGATTACCTTTTATCCGGATTAAGAAAAAATTTCCGGTTTCCCGGAAATAACCGCGGCATTTTCAGGACGAAAATCTTCACCTGAGGTATCAGCAGGTCAATATCGTTTTTATATTAATCCGGTAGGTGCAGCCATGAAGTCTGGACCTTTCACGGACTACCGTAAACGGCAAATGTGGCATATTCTTTGCCCGTTCAAGAAATTTAGCAACGACAACGCCATCAAACCGGAGATGGCAAATCCTGATGATTGTCCCGACCTGACCTGCCAGTACGTTCCCATTTTTGAGAGAAGAAAGGAGCGATTCGCGGATTTCCCATTGTACTCTTCGGATTTCACTCTTTTCCATACGATATATACGGGGTCATAGTAGTCATAGCTATGCAACGATACGGTAGATCTAAAAAGAAAACTCAGTAATACAACCCCTGCCGGAAATACTGGTGATATACATAAGCGATATCACAATTTATGGCTCGTCCTTTTTCCAGGCCCGGGAATAGATTTCGACTGAATGCTTAACCAGGGAGAAACAGCTTCCGGGCACCCATAAGCGGAACAGTCTATTTATTAATTCTTAATCCACAAATATGCCTGCAATGAAACTGGTTCATCTCGGGATAATTGCAGGTCTTCTCGTTACTTTTATCGTTACTATCGCAGTATACCCCCTGATGCCGGATATGATCCCATCTCACTGGAACGCCGCTGGCCAGGTAAACGGGTATATGTCAAAGTTCTGGGGCCTTTTCCTTGTCCCCTTTATCATGGCGGGATTCGTTGTTCTCCTCCTGGCACTCCCGCGGATTGACCCCTTAAAGAAGAATTATGATAAATTCAGGGGATATTATGATGGTTTTATCCTGGTCTTTGTCATATACCTGTTAGTTATCCAGGTACAGATAATCCTGTGGAGTGCCGGGGTCCGGATCAGCCCTAACCTGACATTTCCCCTCCTGTTCGGGATGTTATTTATCTACCTTGGGTTCCTTGTCGGGCATGCCGAACCGAACTGGTTTGTCGGGATCAGGACCCCATGGACTCTCAGCAGTGAATCCGTCTGGAAAAAGACGCACCTGCTTGGAGGAAAGTTGTTTAAAATTGCGGGAATCATCTCCCTGTTTGGGATATTATTCCAGGATTATGCAATATGGTTTATCCTGGTCCCCGTTTTTCTGGTATCAGGCTACATCATTATCTACTCCTACCTGGAGTACCAGAAAGAACTGCAGGGGACCTCCGGATTTTAGAGGCCGTGATACACAATCCCTGGCAGAGAATGCAAAAACTCTCTTTTAACCTGAACCATTTTCAACAGATTAATCAGCACCGGGACAGATTCCTCATCTGTTAACTATGGCGATTAGTATTCTCCCCGGTTCGCTGGAAAAAAGATTCCGACACTCGGTCCGTCAAGACCATACCTTGTTTATGCCCGCACAGAAGACGCAAGCCCTACCGGTGCTATAAAACTGGTGAATGCCGGGTTTTCCCCGGTATACCCGTTGAAAGGGAATTACGACGCGTGGGCATCTGCCGATTACCCTGGAGTCTGATCACGGTGTCCCCGTATCTGCGGGAGCTGCCGGAACCAATGACGGATTCAGCCAGGCATGTGGATCTTCAATAAAATAATTAAAGGAAAAATAATCTGGTGCTACCTTACCGCATCAACCTTTTTTTTAACGTAAAACGGATCGCTGCCCCCATCTCCGGGTGCCCGGTTACACGGTCATCAGCCCAGATCCTGCCACCGTACGCTTCGATGAGCATCTTTGCGATATGTAACCCTAACCCGTAACTACTGCGTTTTTCTGTCCCATGCATAAAACGATCAAAAATGCCCTGTTTCATCTCATCCGGGATACCTGTACCGGTATCGCTGACTGATACGAGGAGCATCCCATCAGGCGGATCATCCACGCTTATTTCAATTTCGACTGCAGGGCCCCCGGCTTTTACACTGTTTGATATGAGGTTCCGGAACACTACCTGCAGCATCTCGTCAGCGAGGACGGTATTATCGCAATTCACGCACCGTATTGAAATTCCATCGAATGCTTTGATCTCTTCTGCGACTACTTTATTGAGCTTGGTAAGTTTTTGTTGTGGCGGGTGCTTGTAGATTGTGGATATGGTCTCGATGTTATGAATTACATTCCTGCTCTTCTTCATGGTCTCGATCATGCGGAGGGCATACGTTTTCTCTTTATCTCCGACGCTGTTTTGTATGATTTCAGCATACCCGCCCAGGGAAAAGATCGCATTCTTGATCTCATACGTCAGGACATCGAGATAAATGTCCAGGTAGAGATTGGCCTTCCGGTTTGCCTCTGCCAGCTGCTCTCTCTGCTTTGCCAGTTGGATTTGGCTGTCCTGCAGTTCCTGGAGCATGGTATTGAGTGAAATTTTCAATGATGCAATTTCATCATCACCGGTGACAGGCAACCGTTCTGAAAGGTCACGATTCTGCCCTATTGCAATCATTGCGGAGTCAAGATCTGCAAGGGGATTAACGATATACCTCCGCAATAACAGTTCAGTAACCGCCCCGAAGATGATGGCGATTAGCATAAAGACCACGAGGAAAAAAGAGACCGTGGCATTGGCCTGCTGGTAAACATCGCGCGAGGTTGTCACTTTCAGGAGAACAATGGGTTTGTTTTCAATATCGTAGATAAGGGTATTACTCTGCAGCGTTGCTTTGTCGTGAACCTTGCTTATGATATCAGGTGCACCCCGGGCAATCAGTTGAAGTACGATTGGATCCTTGCTTATCCATTGCTCGTCAAGCGGGAGCATTATCAGCGGTATATGGGCCCGGTCCTGCAGTGCACTAACCCGCGAACTATCGTAGAAAACAATCATGATAAAGGTCCCCCTGCTTGGCCCGTCACCACTGCTTGTGAGAATCGGGTGCAGTGAAACCATGTAGGGACCTTCCGGCTGCA
This sequence comes from Methanomicrobiales archaeon, assembly GCA_037130095.1. Taxonomy (GTDB): domain Archaea; phylum Halobacteriota; class Methanomicrobia; order Methanomicrobiales; family Methanospirillaceae; genus CAIKOD01. The sequence continues at coordinate 1,646 of JBAXTR010000087.1, read as the reverse complement.
GGATAAAACCCTGCAACCCCATCCCTCCCGATGAATTATTCAGCAGACCAGGATGGTCCGAAAAATAATTGAGCAGACCCCCAGGAACCTCTGTCTCTGTTTTTGTCTGCAGGTTATACCAGCGACCATACACATAGTTGCCGGAACTATTGTAGTACAGGATCCCATTGACCTGGATACTTTCATAGGACGCAGGATAGTTGAGGTTACTACTGATATAATCTGAATTTCTGTTCTCAATGAACGTGTACGTATCATTCCATACCGCCCAGTCGCGGGTGCTTTCCCCAAGTTTATCTCCCTCGAATTTGATCTGGCTGGTTACCCGCTCCACGTTAACAACAGATTCCTTCTGTTCAATCCGGGCATACGAAGAGAGAATGAAGAACTGGGCAAGAAATATCATCGCCAAAATCAAAATCAAAATCGTCGTACCGATGATGATCATGGTACGTGTATGGATCTTCACGATGCCCCCTTATCGGTACTAACTATATCGTTCTATTAATACGTTGTTATTATTTCGGGGGAGATCCCGGTACATACAGGTAATGATCCGGCTGTAGAGATCCAAAATTTTCCTGGGGTGGACCAGCATTGCATTTGATCACAATACATGCCGGGATTGTCCCCTCCCTGCAATGCAGTCCGGGAATTTTTTGAGGTGCATTGTTCCTGGTCCTGTTGATAGTTGAAACAATGGCAGGTTTTCAATGAAGGGCCTCAAAGGTGAGTTTTTTTATTTAATGTAGATATCGTGGCCGGATTACCAATCAGGCAATTTCGAAATGCTTTTATACCCCTTTATTTCCAGTGGAGTGACCGATTTACTGGCAGAAATTTGCAAAAAAAGTTCGATTTGAAGAGTTCTTTAAGGTAAAGTGTATCCGGGACTGGGGTGGTTGGATTATCTTCCAGGGATTGCAGGGCTGCCAATTCTCCGCTGGCTCCCGATGATAATTGAATTTTTGTCCTTAGGTATTTTCCATGAGCCCTGTTTATCAGGATGTTGCCAGACGAGTTCCCAGGTCATACGCCCGCCTGCAGTCCTCCGGAAAGACGGTCCTGTGTCGCTCTGTTCTATCAGCGGGATCGAAATAGTTAAAGACCATTTTTGAATAGTCTTCAAACTGGAGTGTCTCGAAGGAGAACATGGATTCGGCATGCCCGAATGTACGGGCAAGCACCTGTTCGTTCGAACCGGTGTGCACAGGATAAAGATAATCCTGCATCTGCTGTTCTGACACGTTCATCGTATAGACAAACGCTGTCTGGATCTTCTTTTCAAAGAGCGAAGCTGGTGGATTGGTATACACAAGGTACGGGAACAGCAGCCTCTCCATGCAGCACCGCATCATGCCGGTCACCGTGCCGAAATAGATGGGGGAGCCGAGGATAAGGGCGTCCACATCCGGGATTTTTTCAAGAACCGGGGTCAACCCGTCCTGAACGGCACATTTCCCATAACTCGTTCCACCTTTCAGTTTACAAGCAAAACAGCTGGTGCAGCCGGTGTAGGTGAGATCGTAGAGGTGGGCGAGTTCCGTTTCCGCTCCTGCAAATGCTGCACCGTCAAGTGCGTTCTGGAGCAGGGTCGCGGTATTCCACTTCTTTCGCGGGCTTCCGTTGATGGCAAGGACTTTCAT
>JBAXTR010000086.1:0-7957 GCA_037130095.1 Methanomicrobiales archaeon | reverse complement strand
TGGATTGCCGATGGACTTATCCAGGCATTGCACGGTAAGGGGGGCATTGCCGCTTATCGGTGAGACGGTAAAATCTGCATAGAAGGAAGGTTTTGGGGTATAGGTATGCAACGGGAGGTAATCGGTGTTCCATTCATTAAAGACATACGGTTCATTACAGAACCCGTCACCCCGGTCCGGATGGGTCTCCGAGAACCCGATGCCGTCTGGTGATGCCCAGTAGTTACCACCGAGGTACGGTCCGCCGATAATATTCGTCCCGGCAGTCTTTGTACTGTTCCAGTAATTGGTTTCACCCGAGGGATCTGTTTCGATCAGCAACATGGGCTCCTTGATCTCATCGCTAAGGAGAGAGCCTTTTCTCTGGTCCATAAAGAGGTCGCCTTTTAGGTCCGCCGGGCGGATGATGGCGATCTGGTTAACATTATTGAAGTAATTATCCACGAATGTGTTGTTTCCGTTTACATACGGAGCGGACGACTGGGACATGATACTAATACCGATTGTGTTATACTGGATTTTGTTCTGGCTGAACAGAGCATCCCTTGTGTACTGGAGGGAGATACCTATCCCGGAAGTATTGCCGATAACGTTATTGGTAACTGCCAGGCCTCTCGTCCCCCGGATGAGTAGTCCCCGCTGGTTTTCGAGAATTTCGTTCCCGTCCAGGGATACCCCGCCGGTCGCTTCAACATAGGGATTAATGGCAAGATACATGCCTACGAAGCAATTCCGGACATTATTATTATTTATCCGGAGACCCTGGTTGAAGCCCCCGACCATCATCCCGTATTCAGTGGAGTTTATTATGTCGTTCCCCCAGATAATGGAGTCATTAAAACCGGAAATCCGGATACCATACCTGTTTTCAACCAGGCGGTTTGTGTATACGATACTGTCGGAAGATGATAACAGTGAAACAGCGACAGCACAGTGTTCCACCGATGAATGGACCAGGCTGGCATTCTGGCAATTCACTAATACGATCCCTTGATAATTATCTGATGGTGCAAGCCCTGAGACGCTGAAGTCCCTGCAGCTTAAGAAATAGTACCCTGCACCATTTGCTTCGTCCCCATCAACTGAAAAGTGGTTCATACCCTCATAATACCGGATCGGCCTCCCATCAGCAAGGTTTGTCCCGTCAATATCCATCATGGGGGTGAAATTCCGGCCACTTTCATACTGGAAATTATACGTGTTCCGGTCCATCCTGTTCCCGGATACCACTGACGAAGTTACCCCATACATGGAAAGCCCGGTCATGTCCTCCCCGTTGCAGTCGGAAATTGTATTGTCCGTAACCCTGAACAGGGTGGAGTCCTCAAGATCAATTCCCGAGCCGTATTCATGCAGGTTTTTTATTGCGTTACCGGAAATCACGCCATCCCTTGCTTCAAAGACTACGATCCCCGACCCGTATTCCAGATCAGAAACGTTGTTATCCTGGACGGCAACACCAGACAGGTGGTGGATTACTTCCCCTGTTTCTAAGACTTCCGGTATCGCATCTACCATGATTCCTGTTGACCCACACTCGGAAACCCTGTTGTTTCTGATGAGGACATCCCGGATGTACGGGGTGTCGGTTTCATCGCCAGGCCAGGTAACCGAAGACACTATTCCACCACCGTTGACCGTGTTGTTTTCAAACCGGAAACCTGAGTATTCTGCTTCCATCGGGGAAAACATTGCAACAATCGCTCTTGGACGTTCATAGGTGCTTTCTCTGTTTACCATGATTGTGTTCCGTTCAATGGTCAGGTCCTGGCTGTCCAGAAAATAGATACCATTGCAACCGGTGGACTGCATCATGCTGTCCGAGACGGTAATATGAGAGAGCCCTACCCCCTCGATAATGGCGTCACCTTCATTGCCCGGGCGGTGGATACCGACCGTGATATTTCTAATAATCACGTGACTGGCCTTGATTTCTATGGCGTGTTCCCCTTCACCATGGATATCAAACCCCTCGAACACCACGCCGGGTGAGCTGATGGTTACGGCAACCGGGATGGTATACCGGCCGATATGGGGATATTCCCCTGAACTCTTGATACCAACAAGGTTCACCGACCTGTTGACATCAATGACCTCGTTGTAGGAGCCGCTCATCACCTGGATTGTGTCCCCGTCAGCAGCAACATTAATCGCGTCCTGGACACTCGAAAAATTACACCCTGTCGGGCATACGGTAATCACATCAGCCTGTGCATTCAAAGGAATTACCGAAATACAAATGATTGCAGTCAAAATTGCTATAGCATAAGCTGGTAGTAAGCACTTCTTCATCGGTCCACCTTGGGTAACTAGGGGATAACGGTTGAGAACTATAATAACATTTTGTAATTGGGTACCCAAGCCTCAACCCCTTATCTTCTCCCTGATTGGGGTACCAAGACCCTTGCATTTTTATTCAACCCCGCTTTACACCAGGCCCGATGATTGTGCTGACAAATTGACCGGGGATACAAGGGTACTGTTAAAAGAGAAACGTTTTAAGACCCGGATTGTTAATCAGGGTCAAATTTGGCCCGATAATAATTCTACCTATTTGAGGCAGTGCCAACACGAAGGTAAGGGCCTGTGAATCCGGTCATTCTCCGTTGTGTGGTAAATTCCAAAGGATTGATAGTAGTGATGGAGGAGTATGCTTTGATAGTTCAGTTCTCCCTGGTATCTTCAAACCACCTCCATGAAATTCTCGGGGACTAATGCCCTGGACCAGAGGACCCGGGCTAAAAATCCAATTCCTCATCAGCATCGCCGACAATAGTGGGGGGGTGCCGTGTGCCTGATGAAGTCCTGGACATACAAACGATTGAAGATAAGAGAGATATACCTGTTGGATTGTCTGGCAGAGTTGCATTGCAAAGTGGACCGGGAACATTGTTGAGATCAGTCATTATTCCCGCGTTATTCTCCATTATACTTATAATTCAGGCTACGATTTTTAACGGAACAAAAAAGACGCACTAACAATGATCCTGACCCCAGGTCTCGTGGCCTGGTTTAAAAAATTGGTACGGAGTCCGGTTTTTTTACCGCCGGGCGGAACAATGCCGGCATGAGAGACGCCAGGGTTGCCTTGGATACAGGCCCTGTTCACACCCTGAACTTGGACATCTCTTTCGAAACGCTGTCGACGATCCGGTTCACGCCGCCCACTACTTTGGTGATCTGGTCAATGGAGGCCGATGCCTCCTCTGCGGCCGCCGCTGCATCCATTGCATCCTTGGCTGTACCGTGGACCAACTCCTGCACTTCGTTGACACTGGCGGTCACTTCCTCAACGGTTGCGGCCTGCTCTTCACTAAGGCTTGCGACTTCTACCACGTTCTTACTGATATCCTCAATTGCCCGGACGATATCATTGAACGAGCGGAGCGTCTGGCTGAGTGCCTCACTCCCAACCTTGACCTCGCGGTTGGATGACGCGACAGCTTCCCCGGCAGCCATCGACTTTTTCTGGAGCGTACCGATCATATCTGCAATATTTTCGGCAGACGCACGGGACTCCTGGGCGAGCGATTTCACTTCGGTGGCAACAACGGCGAAACCCCTGCCTGCTTCTCCCGCACGTGCAGCTTCAATCGCCGCATTCAGGGCAAGCAGGTTGGTCTGGTTCGCAAGGTCACTGATCAGGCCGACAATCTTTCCGATCTTGTCCATTTCGGCCTTGATATCAACAATAATCTTGTCGACGTCGTTGGAAGAGTTGGTAATGCTTACCATTCCCCGTTCAGCCTGCGCTGCAAGTTCGGTCCCTTTGATACTCAGAGTATTTGCATTCTCGGTGAGGTGTGAAACTTTTTCCGCTTTCTGGGCTACATCAGTGACGGTCTGGTTTAAGTCTTCCATTGCCCGTAATACCTGGCCAATCCCGTCATTTCCGCGTTCTGCATTTTGACTGACTGCCTGGGCATTCCTTGCAATGTGCTCGGCGCCTGATGCCACCTCTTCGATACTGGCATTCGCTTCTTCTGCACTCGATGCAAGGTCCATGACCTGCTGGTTGATCATGTTCACTGCCTTGGAGACCTCGATACCGATGCTGTTCAGGGCCTCCTTGAACTTGATGAAATCACCCTCAACATGAAGGTTTTCATCAACCCTTGCGGTAAAATTGCACTTTGCAAATTCGTTGGCCATCCGCATTGCTTCGTTGACGGGGTTAATAACAGAATCCAGCGTGTTATTGACACCCTCCACAATCCTCCGGTAATCTCCCAGGTGTTTCGTTGCATCCGCACGTGTTTTGAGCTTCCCTTCAACAGCTGCCTTTGCAAGCAGGTTGGCGTCTGCGACAAGTGCGCTGATGTTGTCAATACAGTTGTTTAAGTTATTCTTGATCTCGTTGAAGTCACCGTTGTACTTATCAGTAATCTTCTGCGGGAGATCCCCCTTGCTGATACGGTCAACATATTCGGCAGCCACATTCAGGGGTCCGATGACGGCATCAAGGGTTTCATTGATCCCTTTCATCAGGTTCTTATATTCTCCCTGGTGCTTGGCGAGGTCAGCCCTTGTGTCTAGTCTCCCATCAATGGCTGCTTTCGTGAGCATATTAGCATCAGCCATCATCCGTTCTATCGTTTCAAAACAGTTGATGACTGCGGGCAGCAGGTGGTCCTGTTCACTTCTCTTCCCTACCCGTTTGAGTTCCGCCAGTTCCTTGGTATCACCCATGGCAATTTCATTGATCTGCCTGGTCACTATGCGGAGGCGTTCACGGACAGTGTTCGTTGATTCTGCCATACTGGCAAAAATACCGAGATATTTTCCTTCAACACCCGTGCTGTGGTCGTTTATTGACATCTGGTGCAGGATGTGGTCGCATTCAACCAGTCCCTGGAGTCCGTCAATACAGGCATTAAGGTTATTTTTGATCTCATTAAAATCGCCGTTGTACTTATCGGTGATCTTCTGTGGGATCTCTCCCTTGCTGATGCGGTCTACATATTCGGCGGCAACATTCAGTGGCCCGATGACCGAATCAAGGGTCGCATCCACGCCTTCAACAATCCTGCGGTAGTCGCCCTGGTGTTTGGTTGCATCCGCACGGGCGTCAAGCCTTCCTTCAACTGCTGCCTTTGCAAGCATGTTGGCATCCGCGACGAGCCCGTTGATGGCGTCAATACAGGCGTTCAGGGTGTTCTTGATCTCGTTGAAGTCACCGTTGTACTTGTCGGTGATCTTCTGTGGGATCTCTCCTTTGCTGATACGGTCTACATATTCGGCGGCTACATTCAGCGGCCCGATGACCGAATCAAGGGTTTCATTCACTCCTTCAACAATCCTGCGATAGTCGCCCTGGTGTTTGGTTGCATCCGCACGGGTGTCGAGCTTTCCTTCAACCGCTGCCTTTGCCAGCATGTTGGCGTCTGTGACAAGAGCATTGATATTGTCAATACAATTATTCAGGTTATTCTTGATCTCGTTAAAGTCCCCGTTATATCGGTCAGTGATCTTCGCTGGAAGGTCTCCCTTGCTGATGCGGTCTACATATTCAGCGGCAACATTCAGTGGCCCGATGACCGAATCAAGGGTCGCATTCACTCCCTCAACAATCGTCCGGAATTCACCGATGTGCCTGGTCGCATCGGCACGCGTATCGAGTTTTCCTTCAATTGCTGCTTTAGCAAGCATTTTGGCATCATCGATCATGTGGGACAACGCATCACGTACATCCGTCAGGTTATTGTTTATCCCGGCAAAATTGTTGTGCGCTTCCTTTGTATTTTCTGTTGCGGCAGCCAAGGTGAGGTCAAACTCAATGTTGCCCGTTGCGAGCCTTCCAAGGTTCGAGGAGAGGGTATCAAGATAGGATGCCGTAAAATCTGCAAGTTCTTTTTTTGCCAGATCGGTCTTACGCTTTTCGGTATTATCCTGGTATGTCGTCATCATGCTGACGATTTCACCATCTTTGTCCAGGAGGGGGATGGTATGCTGTTCGAGATACTTAATCCCGGTCGGAAATTCGACGACTACGTCACCGATAACACCTTTCTTTGTCTGGATTGCTTCCTTGATACCGTGACCGCTCTTTTCCAGTACCTTGAACTCTTTCATGCTCATTTTCTGGAGACGTTCCTCGGACCATCCGCAAAGCGTGAGGAAGGATTCATTTGCGAGTTTAATGTCCAGGTTCGTTGAAAAGATGATCAGAGGCATGGGGTTCTGCATGATCATGGTAAAAGCGAGCTGCTTCTGTTTCTTCGCCTCATCTATGGCCTTTTTACGCACCAGGTATTCATCCATCTCGCGCTGGATCGCTGGTACCAGGCGAATATAGTTACCTTTTGTTATGAAATCATGGGCCCCGGCTTTCATCACCGAAATTGCCGTTTCTTCCCCCATAACGCCGGAAATAACAATGAAAGGTGTCTTGATTTTCATTTCCTTTACGAGTTTTAACGCAGGTAATGCCCCGAAGTTGGGGATCGAATAGTCACAGAGAATGACATCCCACGCCTCCCGTTCAAGCGCACTACGCATCTGGCGCTCTGTCTCCACCCGTTCCTGCCGTATCTTTAATCCTGCCTGGGTTATTTCATGCACGAGCAGGTGTGCATCATCCGGCGAATCTTCAACAATCAGTATATTAATTTCCGTATCCATTTCCTCACCCTTCCATTCTTGTAGTTACCCTTCCGGGTTTTCATCTAATTTACTTCTAGTCCCCCATAAGTAATAAGGCATCATCCCGGTTCCGGCGGTGGCCCTTTCATCGGGCCAGGTAACGTGAACAGTACCGTTGTACCTTTTCCGCACTCGCTTTCAATAACAATGCGCCCCCCATGGCGCTGGATAATTCGTTTCACCGTCGCAAGCCCGATCCCGTTCCCGGGGAATTCCGATTCCGTGTGGAACCTGGAGAAGGGCATGAACAGGTTTTCCGCATTTTTTGCATCAAACCCGGCCCCGTTGTCCCGGATGAGATACCAGGTCTCCCCGTCCCTACGGAGAGATCCGAAGCTGATCTCCGTCTCCTCGTTCTTTCCGGTATATTTCCACGCATTATCAAGGATATTTTCGAGTGCACCCTGGACAAGGTCCCGGTCACAGCGGGCGATAAGCCCTTCGGAAACCGCGAATATTTTTTTCCTGCCCGGTTGCTGGCCTGACAGGTTATTAAGAATAGTTGTTACAAGCGAAGAGAGGTTCACGTCCCCCATGGCAAGTGCCGTCCTCCCGGCCCGGGAAAGGCGGAGAAGGTCGTCGATAATGCGGTCCATACGCTTTCCCGCCACTTTTATCCGCTCGATCGCCTGCCGTGATTCCAGTGTCAGGCTGCTTCCCGACTGGCGTTTGATCACTTCCGTATACCCGTCTATGATACGAAGCGGTGCACGGAGGTCGTGGGACACCGAGTAACAGAACGATTCAAGCTCCTTGTTTTTTTCTGCCAGTTCATCGCCTTTATTTTTCAGGAGTACAATATTCCGGCGTTCATCGGTAATATCCCGCACAATGCCAAGTTCCCCGGTAACCCTGCCTGACGATATAAGTGGCGTTGTAACGAACGCCCCGATGAAATATCCCCCGCTCTTTGTCCGGACACGCAGCTCACCATAATGTGGCGCGCCTGCATCATGATCCGTGTGTATCGCTATTTCCCGGAGGATACGCAGGTCATCAGCCAGGATCATTGAAGATAGCGATCTCCCGTTGCTTTCCATGCAGGACCAGCCCGTCATCCTTTCAAATGCAGGGTTAAGTGATGTTAAAAACAGGTCGTCACCGCTGTACCTGGCAGTATAAATGATCATAGGGGCATTTTCAACGATCATACGGTTTCGTTCTTCACTTTCCCTGAGTGCATGCTCCATCCGCTTCCGTTCAGCGACCTGGATGATCATGTTCCGGAGCTCGGTAAACTGGACTTCGATATTGATACCCTTCTGAAGATAGAATGCGGCACCGTTATTCAACGCCTCGATGGCAACTTCTTCCC
>JBAXTR010000085.1:0-8019 GCA_037130095.1 Methanomicrobiales archaeon | reverse complement strand
CGTGCATGAGGATGCGACCGTTACAGATGGTAGTATCGACTGATGCCCCGCTACATGCATAGACGAGGTTTGAAGTCTGGTTGTGAAGTGGAGTGTTGCAGGCAGTCCGTGTGTTAATCAGGATAATATCAGCCGGTGATCCTGGTGCCAGCGAACCTGTGCCCGTCCCAAGGGCTTTTGCCCCGTTTGTACCTGCCATGACCAGTGCTTCGGGGGCAGGCAGAACGGTCGGATCATTCCAGAAAAATTTCTGGAGGAGCGCAGCAGTTTTCATTTCTTCGAACATGTCCAGGTTATTATTCGAGGCACAACCATCGGTACCAAGACAGACATTTACACCGGCTGATTTGAGCCATTGATACGGCATAGCCCTGTGTGTGGCGAGTTTCATGTTGCTTACCGGGTTATGGGATATATTGACATTCCGCTTCCCCATAAGGTCACACTCATGTTCATCGAGCCAGCAGCAATGTGCAGCCACCGTCGAGGGTGTGAGGATACCACATTCATCAAGATGATAGGAAGGACGTTTTCCGTACTGGCTGACACAGTCCTGAACTTCCTTTTCAGTCTCTGAAAGGTGGATATGAATGCCGATTTTTTCGGATGCGGCATATTCAGCACACCATTTCAATCCATCGGGGGAAACCGTGTATATCGCATGGGGTCCGACTGCTGCCTTGATCCTGCTGTTATTCATGGATTTTATTGACCTGACGAGTTTCTCTGTAGCCCGGCATTCACTCTTGCGCTTTTCAGGAAGGTTCAGGTCGATGAATCCATACGAAAGGACGGCCCTGATACCGGCTTCATCAACAGCACGGGCTGCATCTTCCATGAAGAAATACATGTCATTGAACGCGGTAGTCCCGCTTTTTATCATCTCGAGACATGCGAGTTTTGTACCCCAGTAGACATCATTTCCCGTAAGGTGTGCCTCCAAGGGCCAGATTTTTTGGGTGAGCCAGTCCTGGAGTACCATGTCATCTGCGTAGCCCCGGAGGAGCGTCATTGCTGCATGGGTATGGGTATTGACCATCCCGGGCATGGCGATAGAACCTTTTCCATCGATCGTGATCTCTGCTTCGTTATGATATTTTTTTCCGGTCCCTTCACCCGTCCCGCGGATAATGCCGGTCTCATCGATAAAAATATCCCCGCGTTTTCCGTTTACCATGGTATCCCTGATGAGCAGTGCACCGGAATAACCCAATACATCGTTATTTTCCATCAATATCACCCCATTTTCTCAATAATTATCCTGACCATCTCGTCGGTCCTTTCACGAAAAAGGCGGGCCGTCTCAACGATGTGCCCGTACGAGAGTACTTCAGCTCCAAGGCCGTTCGCATAGTTATCTACCGTGCATAATGCGGCAAATTCCATATCGAGCTCGCAGGCAAGGGTTGCCTCGCTTGCAACTGTCATACCGACAATATCTGCAAATTTCGCGAGCGTTTTCACTTCAGCAATTGTCTCAATTCTCGGCCCCGGTGTCTGCACATATGTCCCTCCTGTCCGAGCTTCAGGAAATTCACTCCCAAGTTCATGTACCAGTTGTTTCGAAATTACCGGCATGACATGGGATATCGCATGGTTGTGGATTGAGGGTATTCCGGACATGCTCATGTAATCGTCTGGTATCATGATTGACCCGGGTTTAATCTCTGCTTTCAGGGAACCTGACGAGCCGATTGAAATAATCCTTTCAACACCGAGGATCGCAAGCGCTGCCATATTCGCGCAGAAATTAATCCGGTGTGGCGGTGTATTACCCTGGTGTCTCAGCAGGATTGTCACATCACCTGTCAGAACTTCGACTCCTCCATACGGGGTCCTGACTACCTGTTTTACCAGCCGTGGAAGACTGGCAAACAGGAGGCTCGTTCCGCCAATAATGCCAAGGGACATTTATCGTATCCCCCCAGTAATAACCCAAAACTCCTGCTTCAGATCCCTAATGGATCCATGAAAATAGCTCTGAAGCGTGGAATCAATTGTACTTCGCATAGTTCTTGTACAGGTATTTCTGCGCCTGGTACATATCCCTGTGCATTCGGTTAGAGAATAGGTTTGGATACCGTAATACCATCCCGCGAACAATAATCTGTATGGGCCTGTTTGAGACCGTTGGTGATGATACAATAAAGAGAGGGGAATGTACCGATATCTATTTTCTCCGGAGCGAGGAGATCCTCCGGAAAGAAGGTAAAAATCCCCTTGTGGTAATGGAGGTAACAGCAGCAGGCCTCCCGGATGAATGGGGGGTGTTCTGCGGTCTTGAAGATGTGATTACACTTCTGGAGGGGCTTCCTGTCACAGTTGATGCAATGCCTGAAGGGACGATGTTCCTGCCAAACGAACCCGTCCTCAGGATAACCGGGAAGTACCTGGATTTTGCACGGTACGAAACATCAATTCTCGGTTTTTTATGCCATGCATCGGGTATCGCTACCGCAGCAGCACATATCAGGGTATGTGCAGAAGGACGCCCGGTATACTCATTCGGCTCGCGCCGCCAGCACCCGGTTATTTCATCCATGGTTGAACGTGCCGCATGGGTTGGCGGTGTAGACGGGGTCTCTAATACGAGTGCCCACCCGGACATCCCGAAATCCGGGACCATGCCACATGCTTTTGTAATGTGTTACAACAGCCCGGAAGAAGCATTCGCATCCTTTGGCCGATATGCTCCACCTGATGTCCCGAGGATCATGTTATCCGATACTTTTTGTGATGAAAAGCGTGAAGCCCTTGTTGCGGCAGCCCAGGGTGCAAGTGCAGTCCGGCTTGACACCCCGCGTTCACGTCGCGGAAACATGAGATCAATAATCAATGAAGTACGGTGGGAACTTGATGCCCACGGCTACCCGGGTGTGAAGATATTTCTCTCCGGTGGCGTGACAAGGGACGAGGTTATTGAATACCGCGATATTGTTGACGCATTCGGGATTGGAGGAGCAATTGCCAATGCCCCGGTTATTGATTTCGCGATGGATATTGTGCAAATTGATGGGGCTATCTGTTCGAAGCGCGGGAAACGAAGTGGGGTAAAACAGGTCTATGAACTTCCTGACAGGTTCCATGTTGTCCTCCTCGAAGGTGTTTCTCCTCCCACTCATGCGAAGCCGCTCCTTGTACGGTTCCTCACAAACGGCACCATAATTACAGGCAGCGACTTTCACGAGGCCCGTAACCGGTTCCTTGGTTCATTCGAAACATCAGGGTGCTCATGCGGGTCACCCGGATGCGGAGAAGGACACGAACATCATCACAGCATGTAAAACAGTTTCCGCGATCAGATGGAAACGGGTATGAATTGTACCTGCAGTGACAAAAAAATAGCTCACCACGAAACAATTCTTTTAACTGATGGCATCCCATAGTGATAGAGCGGGCAACAGAGCGGGGGTAGATCGTTATCCCGGCATGGTGCAAGCCTGAACGACCCTGATTCACCCTAAGTTGTAGAAGATTTAACGGGCTGGTGGTAAAGTGGTATTACGCTCCCTTGGCATGGGAGAGGCCGCGGGTTCAATTCCCGCCCAGTCCATTCTTTTTCTCGAAATAGTCTGATGGTTTTGGCATTATATTTTATACAGTCATGGGCATAGGGTATGACTGAACAATCATGCGTATCCGTGATTTGATACTCCCGGAAGACAGAATTTTTTTTACCCTCTTTAAGGACATGTCTAAAAAGATTACCGAAGCCTCGGCAGTCCTCAATGAAATCACCCACGAATTACCAGGTGGGACGGAAAAAGGCCACAAGATCCGCCAGCTGGAACATCTTGCTGACGAGGTGACCCGGCAGATATACGAAAAACTGAATGAATCACTCATTACACCCCTTGAACCCGATGAAATAGCCCGGCTGGCCCCGGCCCTCGATGATGTGATGGACCGTATTGACCGGGTCAGTCACCAGATCTGCAACTATGGTATCCCGGGATCAAATGATTTACTGAAAGAATTCTCATACCTGATGATGTTAGCCAGCGCCGAGATATCACATGCAATTGATGACCTGGCAACCCTGAAAAAGGCCGATGAAGTCACCATGCATGCCAGTGAAGCGAACCGGCTCTATAATCTCTCAACCGAGCTGCTATCACGATCGGTAATCGAGTTATTCAAGACGGATGACCTGCTCCTCATAATTAAACTCAAGGATATCTATGAGGGGATGGCCCGGGTCATGGAAATGTATAACGATGTTGCACATGTTCTCGCCGATATTGCGCGCAGTCATACCTGATTCAAAATGGAACCCTTCATCCTGTTTGGTATTGTTCTCGCGTTGGCGTTGAATTTTGTGAACGGGTTAAATGATGCCTCACATTCAATCGCGACTGTTGTCGCTACAAGGGCACTCTCACCAATAAAAGCTGTTTTTTCAACTGCTGCCTGTAACCTGGTTGGACCTTTCCTGTTTTCCACGGCAGTGGCAACCACAATCGGGACTGCAATCGTTCACGAAAATGGCCTGACACCATTATCCATTGTTGTTGCCATGGGTGCTGCAATTATCCTTGTTTTTGTAGCCACCCGGTCAGGGATCCCCATCTCAAGCAGTCATGCGATGGTCGGGGGGTTGCTTGGGGCGGCACTGGCGGTTGCCGGGCTGTCAGCGATTATCCTTCCCGGTTGGGACATGGTAACACAGGTCGCCTTCTATGGGCTGATCGGGGCAGTGATCGGCGCCATCATACTTGGCCTGCTAACAGCATCATTCAACGAGGATATCCAGATGGGTATGGTCCTTGGAGGAGTGTGCGGTTTTTCCCTGATCATCCCGTTCCTGATGCTGGCAGGAATTCTTAAAATCACTGGCCTGTTCGCCATCGTATTGTTTATCTTCATCTCCCCGGTGTTCGCAATGACAGGGGCTTTCATTTTCGACATCGTTATATCACATTTATTTAATCATTCTCGCCAGAACCGGATGAAAAGGATTTTCCAGCCCCTCCAGGTAGTCGCATGCCTTACCCAGGCAACTGCTCACGGGGCCAATGACGGACAGCATGCGGTCGGTATTATTACCGCCCTGTTATTATCCGCCGGGATCCTGTCAACCTTTGATGTACCGACATGGGTCATCCTTGCATCAGCCATCGCAATCGCCCTCGGTACCTGTTTTGGTGGCTGGCAGGTCGTTGATAAAATGGCCAAAGATATCACCAAAATCCGCCCATACCAGGGTTTCTGTGCTGCAACGGTCAGCAGCGCCATTCTTGTCGGTGTAACAGAAAAAGGTATTCCGGTCTCATCCACCCATGCAATAAACGGTGCGATAATCGGGGTTGGTGCGACACGTGGTAAGAATGCAGTGCAATGGAAGGTAGTGCGGGAGATGATGACCGCATGGATAATCACTATACCCATCGCCATTGTCTGTGCATATATCGGATATTTCATTGTCGCATTTACTATCAGTATACTTTTTGCAGGCTGATAAAAACCGCCATATTTTTTTACCTTCCATGTCCAGTACCCGAATAGATTGTTATGGGTTTGCGGGAGTTACTGATTCCTCAGGATAAGATATTTTTCGACCTGTTTGAGCGTCAGGTCGCGATAGTTACAGAAAGTGCAAATCAGCTGGTCGCGCTCACCGAGAATTTTACGAATGTCAAAGAAAAATGCCATGCGATTGAACTACTGGAACACCAGGGTGACCAGGTTACCCATGATATCTACGAGACACTCAACAAGACCTTTATAACCCCTCTTGACCCTGAAGAAATTTCGGGACTTGCATCTGCGCTGGATGATATACTTGACTATATTGATGGTTCCGCTGAGAAAATGCTCTATTATGGCATTGAATCAACTGATTCTCCTATCATCGAACTTTCAAAGCTGATACAGCTCTCTGTAATTGAAATTGAAGGGGCTGTAAAAGGAATCAGGGCTATTTCGAACCCAAAATATATTGAAGCGCGTTGTATTGAAGTAAACCGCCTTGAAAACCTAGCAGATGACGTCCTTGCCCACGCAATCATGGACCTGTTCCGGTCTAATGATGCGATTACCATTATCAAATACAAGGACATTTACGAGCACCTGGAAGTCGCAACTGATTATTGCGAAGATGTAGCGAATGTTCTTTCAGATATCGCAATACGACACTCTTAAAAATCCGGCCAAGTATTGAGGACAACAATGATACCAACACCTGTAATTGTCATCCTGTTTATCATTTTTATCGCCCTTATTTTCGATTTTACAAATGGTTTTCACGATTCAGCAAACTCCATTTCCACGGTAGTTTCAACGAAGGTTCTCTCGCCCCGGAATGCTGTTGTTTTTGCAGCATTTTTTAATTTTATAGCGGTTTTCGGGTTTGGTGTAGCCGTTGCAAGTACCATCAGTAAAATTATCAACCTGGAATTAGTTCCGACTGAAGTGATTCCCTGGATTATTCTTTCCGCACTCTCCGGCGCAATTATCTGGAATATTGTTACATGGATAATCGGTCTCCCAACATCTTCGTCACATGCACTTATCGGGGGCCTGATGGGAGCAGGTCTTTCTGCAGCAGGGATCGCTGCCATTCATTGGTCGACTATCGAACTCGTCGTAACGTTTATGGTCCTCTCCCCGTTGATTGGTCTCACGGTTGGGTTCGCATTTATGGCAGTGGTCCTGTGGCTCACCCGGTCCGCCCAGAAAATCACTGCAGACAATTATTTCAAAAAATTGCAGCTGTGTTCCGCCGCGGCATACAGTTTTTCGCACGGTACCAATGATGCCCAGAAAACGATGGGAATTATCACTCCCCTGTTGTTCAGTATCGGTTATTACGGGGCAAGTGTCAACCCGGAACACCTCCCTGTACCACTCTGGGTCATCCTGATTTGTTACGGAGCAATAGCCCTCGGGACACTATCTGGTGGCTGGAGGATTGTAAAAACGATGGGTTATAAAATTACCCGTCTCCGACCGGTCCACGGGTTTGCTGCTGAAACAGCGAGTGCGGGAACAATTATAGGGGCATCAGCTTTTGGGATCCCGGTAAGCACTACCCAGATCATATGCGCATCCATCATGGGTGTAGGGTCTACAACAGGAACCAGTGCGGTAAAATGGGGTGTGGCACGGAGCATCATGTGGGCGTGGATCTTTACAATTCCGATCAGTGCTATTATTGGGTTTGTTGTGTTTTTCGGGCTCAGGATTATTGCAAGCTGATTTTTAGTGGATCCGGACCCGAATTTTCATAATTCCCCAGTCCATCTGGTAAATTCCGGGGGTAATTCAAGGAATAATACCAGGAATCCCGCTTCCTTATTCTTTTGCGAAAACCTCGCTATAATAGCGGCATAACTGCTTTATGATGCAGGTTGGGCATTTTGGCCGCCTGGCAATGCAGGTTTTCCTGCCGTGACTGATCATGAGGTCGGTAAGTTTGCCCCAGTCTTCTTTTGGGAAGAGTTCCATGAGGTCCGTTTCTACCCCAACTGCATCGCTGTTATTGGAAAAACCAATCAGCTGGGAAAGCCTGAGGACGTGGGTGTCTACTGCAATACCCTCCTGTTTCCCGAATGAATGGTACAGGACTATATTCGCTGTTTTTCTCCCAACCCCGGGTATCCTGATAAGAAGGTCCATGGTATCCGGGACTTTCCCGCCATACTCCCTGACCAGTATAGACGACGCATCGATGATCCGCCGCGCTTTCATATGAAAAAAACCTGTCTTGTGGATGATCTTCTCTACATCTTCAATCCGGGCATCTGCCAGAACCCCGGGGGTAGGGTACCGCGCGAATAGCGGACCAATGACTTCGTCCACTGATTTATCAGTTGTTTGCGCGGATAATATCGTTGCAATCAGCGATTCGAAAGGCGGGGCACCTGCCCTGTGATGGGTGCTTGCCCCCGGATATTCAGAATCAAGGACGTGGTAGACTTTCCTGGCAGATTTCTTGTCCATGTATGCCTCCATAAATTAAAAAATCCAAAAAGAATGGGGTAGGGCGGATTCGAACCGCCGTCAAAGCGTCCCAAACGC
>JBAXTR010000084.1:0-8109 GCA_037130095.1 Methanomicrobiales archaeon | reverse complement strand
CCTTTGAAGTATAATACTAATATTATGAATTTGAGTGAAATAAAATTCATGCAATGAGAAATTGCGGAATCAGCATTTTTCACTCCATAAGGGTAATGCAGGCTGTAAACTGCTTAACAATAGTTGATGGATGATACGTATGAGTGAATTATTCAGACAGAAGGAATTCGTGCCGGATACCACCTATCTCCGGATATTACAGGAAGTGTCAGATATGCCAGGCTGTAAAATCAGTCATGTTGTTTCCCGGATGATCCCCGAGTACGGTGAGTATGATGTCCGTTCAAGAGTTCACCAGCTGGTCCTCAGGCGCTACCTCTTTGAAGGACGGGCCAATACCGAAACACACCTGTCTATTACCGGTAAAGGCAGGGGCTGCCTGCTGGCAGCAGAGGAAAAACAGGCCACCTGAAAGCCGCGGAAGCCCCGTTTTTAAAATTACCCGGTCATGCTGATCGAGTAAACCGGCAGTTTTCATCTATTTTTTGGTTCCCGGGATTATGCCAGGATCACACGCCTTATCAGACAGGGTAGACAAAACAGGGATCTGCCACCCGTACGACGGCTGTCTGCCGTTATTTTCCCGAAAATCCAATACATTTTTATCTGTCTGACAATCCATCAGATATTTGGGTTTGTCTCTCAAAGGTGTGATATCTTCCTTGTCATCGGTCCTCTTTATCGAAAATTCCCAGTCCTTCCACAAGGTGCTGTTATCCTCGCTGGTCAGGTTACCTGGAATCCAGGTCGAACGGGCATTTTCTCCCGTGAACGCGGTGAACAAGATGACCGAGCGTCCCTACCACCTCGTTTTAGCCGGGGGAAGGGAACAGGTGACCTGTAATGTCCGGGATACCGCGAAATCGACAGGTGCATCATTGCTTTTCGTGGACATCACTCCTGTTGACCTTTCAAAAAACCGGCAGGGATATATCAGGGATGCAACCCTCGTGATTGAAAACCCGGAGAGCTCGACAGAATATAACCTTTCAGGTTTCCGTAACAGGAATGACCTTTATTCTGCGGCTTGCGGGTACATCACGCGGTACATCAGGGATCATTTCGTGTCACAGGAACAGAGACTTGAAACAATAGAAATTTTCGAGGTCCTTGATGGGTGCCAGATCGGGACCGCAGTGTTTTCGGGGCGTGAAATACGTAAAATGAACCGGCACCTGGTAAAATTACTGGGTTATTCCGAAATATCTGCCGTGGCAAGAGAGTTGCCAGACCTTTTCTTTTCACACGCGGAGTACATGGAATTTTCCCGCTCGCTGTTTTCGGGTAAGAAAGAGGACGGGTGGAACCATGCAGTCCACCACCTCGCTACGAAAGACGGCAGGAGGATACTGTGCACGATCAGGGTCAGGAGACTTGACGGGTTCGACCCGATGAAAGGCCACCTCATGGTTGTTGAACCAAAGGACTTTCCGGACCGGGAACCTGGTGAGCACGGGCAGGTTTTTCCTTCGGACTGGGTGCTTTCAGGGTCATTTGAGGAGGTCATCGCAAGGGTAACCGGGATTGTTATTACGACCGATGAAGAGGGGACCATCACCTATGCCAACACCCACGCCCTCGAAGCATTCGGGTACCAGGCCGGCGAGGTTATTGGCAGGAACCTGATCGGGACAATTGTTCCCGAACGCTCCCGGTACGCGGGGGAAATGATTGCGATGATCAACGACCCTGTCTTCTGCAGGGACGGTTGCACCGTTCATGCATTTGAGAATTCCAAAAAATCCGGTGAGAAGTTCTGGGTTGCATGGAAGATTCTCCCGCTCATTGACCCGGAACAAAAAATTTCAGGAATGCTTTGCCTTGGCGAGGACATTACCGGGAAGGGGAACGGGGAGTCCGGCCGGATCCGTGCAGACCCGTGGAAATATTCAGTCCTGAAAGGTACCGGGGTCATGGAAGAGGTCTTTGATTCAGTATTTCACCTCTGCGTGGAGATCTCCCGTGACGGGCATGAAGGGCACCGGATCGGCACCTCGTTCGTAATCGGGGATACGGATACCGTCATGGGCCATTCGAGGGCGTGCACCATTAATTCATTCGCAGGACAGGACAGGGAGGACAGGATTATCACGAACCCTGATAACACTGAGGTAATCAAGGGACTGGCGATGATGGACGGGGCATTCGTAATCAGGGAAGATGGATTTATCGAAGCTTCCGGGCGACATTTCATTATCGATAACCTGAAATTGAAAATTCCCGAAGGGTATGGCACACGGCATTCATCAGTGGCAGGGATCAGCCAGATGACCAACGCGATCGGTCTCGTGGTTTCACAAAGCGGAGGGAAAATCTCGATCATGAAAGACGGGCTGATTAAAAAATCATTTGTGGTCTGAACAATACGAGGAATACATTTTTCTCTGCAGGGGGACTGCGGATTCAACAAATCCCTGGTAACATCCCGGAGTCATTGTACAATTGTGAAACAAATTCCGGGCCTGCACCGTGATAGATTGTACCTGCTGCTTTTTTTGGAGCCATAACCAATACAATGTCCGGAAGACCGGGAAGGTCGTATGAACAAGCTGAAGAAAAAATACGGGCTGATTTAAAATGCCATTATTATCGCACTGGTACTTCTCGTCGTACGGATCATCATTGATGGATTACAACTCGATTTAATCACGGTAAATACCATCATCGGGTCTTTTGTCGGGGCAGCGATATTCACGATCGCGATCATTCTCGCAGGGACCCTGACGGATTTCAAGGAAAGCGAACGGATCCCGGGTGAACTTGCTTCGGCAATCAGGAACCTGTACCAGGACAGCCGGCTCGTCCAGCTGGAAGACCCGCGGATTGTTCATGGGTTACAGGACCATGTGAGAGGACTGCTCGGGGTAATCAATACCAATTTCCGGAACAATAAATGGAAAATGAACGAAATTCATGCTGCAATGGACAACATCAATGACGATATTGCACACCTCGCAGAAAAGAACGTCCCACCACAGTTCCTGGTCAAACTGCGAAATGAGGTCTCTGCCGTTGACAGGATTTCAGGCAGGGTGGAAATCATCATGCAGACGTCATTTATTCCTTCTGCCTATGCCATCGCAGAACTTGCAACCGCCTGTGTCATCTTCATCCTGATGATTATAAAACTCGATCCCTATTATGAAGGGCTGATTGTCTTTTCGGTAATCACCACGTTGATGATCGCATTAATCCTGCTGATACGTGACATCGACAACCCGTTCGAAGTCGGGAAAGAGAGTTATGCAGAAGTGGATTTGAAATTGCTCTGGAGCCTTGAAGAATACCTGAATATTAAGAAGTAAATTCAAAACGGCGGGGACTCAAATCCTGGCCGTTATTCATCGTTACTCGTATTTCTCGTCTACCCCCTTTTCCGGACCAGGACGATGATCCCTATCGCGGTTGCACCGATGAACAACAACCAGGGTAACGGGGAGGTCTGGACACCGACCGGTGCTGAGGTCGTTGCATACGTGACAGGGAAAAGTTCCATACCTTTCTGTGCAACCTGGACATCCAGGGCATTTTCTGCGAAGAGGGTGACGGTACTGTTATCCTCGTACTTGAAGGGGTATACCTTCATCCAGGTTGTATTCCCATCGCTCTGGAATGTCACCGATTCCGGATATTGCGAGCCGGAGTCATGTACCCGGTGAACGGTACCAGTCCTGTCAAGATACTCAATTACCCAGTCAGTGCCTGTTGAAGTAAAGACCCTCACCGATCCCGGGTTCGCGATGACAGCAAAGTAGGCGGGGGCGTCCCTGCTCGCCGGCGATTTGGCAGACACCGAGGGTAACTGGGTAGGGGCAGGTATATGGGCTGCTTCCGGGAGGACCAGTCCCGGCAGGGGGTCTCTTGGCTGTGTGATGGTATAGGTAATATTCCCGATAAACCCGCGGGCATCAGAGAAATTCACCAGGTAATCTCCCGGTTCCGGTATAGTGAAGGTCTTTGAAAAATATCCCATATAATCGGTACCGATAAATTCCGGGCCTATTAACAATGTCCCGTCTGCCCGGGTTACAATGACCTTCACACCTGAATTTATCAGCCGGGCACCGTTTCCTGCGATGGTCAGCGAACCATCGTATTCCTTTTGAAGCGGGGGGCTGATGGCCAGCTCATCCGAACGGTCAACGATGGTTACAGGGCGGAGAGTTACTGAATTGCCAAGGAATGAAAAGTCCTGAACCGGGAGTACTTCGACCTTGTATTGTCCCTTTTTCAGGCCCGTCGTATCAAATACCACAGAAAATGACTTGTTTTCATCACTTCGTTGTATGACGACGTTTTTCTTTTCAATTTCAGTGGTGGAATAATCAGCGTTTGAGAGTGCAATACTGATGTTGACCCCGTCTGCCAGGTTCGTCGTGCCGTTCACGACAATGGGGATCCCTGCCTGGAGCGATGTCGGGGCGTCGATCGATATCTCGTATGCTGAGGCACCAACTACAATCAGCGCCAGGAATAACATGATGGTGGCACATCTGGTCAGAATTATAAGCAACCCCTAACTCACTATTTGTCGATTATATTCGACATTATGTTTTAATATGTTTACCATATGACACCGATGGCTGGAATCGATACTATGAGGCCCGATTGAGCGGCCGACGATGATTAATGGTGGATCCTGGTATACCAAAGGTCCGGGTACGGGCCTGCCGCCTCCGGGCATGTCCCCCTCTTTTCGCGGCAATTCCCGGGGGAAACCAGCCAGTAAAATCCCTGCAGAAGGTGAACGGTAACCACGGGGTAATCTCAATGTAACGGTGCCGGACCGGGGACCAGCCCGAGGAACTCGGCGAGGTCAAGATAGAATGCAGCGAGGCCCTGCCATGCACCCCACCCGCCTGCAATCACGCGGGCCTCATCACTGGTGACTTTTTTTCCGTTACGGTAATACCGGGAAAGGATCCGCTGCAACCCCACGTCATCCGCAGGAAATGCATCCAGCTTGTGGATCCCCCTGATGATCGTCAGTTCTGCGGTCCATTTACCGATACCCCGGATTTCCATCATTTCACGGATAATCCGGCCGGTATCCTCGTACGTCCTGAATTTATCAAGGTCGAGATCACCCGAAACGATGGCTGCTGATAGTTGCTTAATATATTCACCTTTCCGCCTGGTCATCCCGCATTCCCTGAACAACGATTCCGGGGCTGTTGCAAGGGACTCAGGCGAGGGGTAACAATAGTACACATTTTCCCCTGTTTCAAGGCGTTTCCCTGTCTTTTTTATCAGCCGTACCTGGAGGCCATGTGCAACGTTCAATGATATCTGCTGCTCGATGATCGAGTCAACCAGCGCCTCAAATAACGTCGGGGTAGTCGGGGACTTCAGTCCATAGAACCGGCGGGTGAGGTCCTTCATCACCGTATCGTCCTTTACCGTGTTGTAAAACGGGGCCAGGTCATCGTAGATATTGAACATTGATGAAACAACGCCCTTGATAACCGTGTCTTCCACCCGGCCCCCTTCCCCGCCCCGGGTAGCAGTAACCCAGAGCCGGGGACTATCAGTCGTACCAACTGAACGGACTTCAACAAGGGTTGGGTTCCCCTGGATATCGATCGCCTGGCGGTACACCCCACGATCATAGACCCTTATTGCAGGATCACCCCGTGAAAAAATCCGTGCACTCAGATCAAAATCGTACGGCGGGACCGGGTCAAGCTGAGTTTGGGACATGCGTCAGATGATCAGGTTTAATTTCCCTGCTTATTATAGCCACCCGGACGAAGGTTTTCACGAACAACGGCGAAAACAAAAAAGGACGGTTTAAAATGGTTAGTGCCTGGAGGACCTATCTAAGGTTTCCAGACTTCGGTCTGCATGCCCGGACCAATATACTCAATTTCCCCGGGGACAAACTTTAACACAACGTAATCGGGGTTGTCCACCGTTTTAAAGAACTGCTCGTACATCGGGTTCCAGTACTTCTTTTTGGTCTGGAGGTCCTCGTGAATTTCGGTCTTCCCCCGGAATACGATATAGGGGTCGGAAAACTCCTTCCCGGACCAGATCGATATCCCAACAACCGGGTTTTTCTTCAGCTGCCCGACTTTCCTTGTGGCTTTCATCGTCGCCCCGACCAGGCTCAGGTCAGGCTGCCCTTCGAGAACGATGAACCTCACTTCAGGTTTTCCTTCTGACAGCGTTGCGACAGCGGCGACGTGAGGTCCCGCAATTACCTTCAAAATATTCTCTTTCATGGTCATGTTTCAGTTACCGGTTTGACAGTTATCTCCTCACGTTATTTAAGTATTATGGCAAAGAAGAACGGCATACCACCTGCCAGAAAAGCAGGTGCAATCCGCCGGGAAATGAAAGAGGTTGGTCCTGGCGATGTGATCAGGTTTGCAACCTCACAAATCCACCATGTTTAAGTCCTGACCGGAGCCCCTATTTTTTGATTTACCGTGAGTTGCAGATGTTGGAAAAGACTAAAACCCGGTTTTTTCGTGAATATCTTCAACAATTCGAATAACATGCGTATCCGGTCATTGCAGGTCCCGGATACTAATGTCCTAGCGGCAGCAGGCATGGAGCCGGGTAACGGACCTCCTTCATTTTCCACAGCCTGTGTGACTAACTATTATAACCTTGAAAATCCTCCCCTATCATATCACGTACCTGGTCCTGACGGATTAGCGAGGAACTAATACTCCTTCACCATTTCACCCGCATCCGGTCCATTCACCGCACGGGAGGCGAGGGGAATCCTTAAGGGATAACGGCCACGGTACCTCCAGGATCCATTTACAGGGATTTGAAAACGGATGAAAAAAACAAAGAAGGCAGTCATGAGCGACTCTGAACGCACAACTCTGACAGCTCCTGCCGCCATTGAATTAAATTTCCCGATTGTCGGGATCGGCGCCTCTGCCGGAGGGCTTGAAGCGTTTGAATTATTCTTTAAAACGATGCCAACCGACAGCGGGATGGCATTTGTGCTCATCCCCCACCTAGACCCGGGCCATGCAAGCCTGCTATCAGAGATCCTCCAGCGGAACACCACGATGCCGGTTCATGAGACCGAAAACCAGACAATAATCCAGGCTAACCACGTCTATATCATCCCCCCGAACAAGGACATGGCGATCTTCCATGGCACACTCCACCTGAGCGTTCCCGAACAGGCACGGGGGCTGCGCCTCCCCATCGATTCCTTCTTCCGGTCGCTTGCCGAGGACCAGGGGGAACGGGCGATATGCGTGATCCTCTCAGGCAGCGGGTCGGATGGGACGCTCGGGCTCCGGGCAGTCCATGGGGCAGGCGGGGTCTCGTTCGTGCAGGAACCGTCAACCGCAAAGTATGAAGGCATGCCCACAAGTGCCGTCCAGAGCGGTCTTGCCACCTACGTGCTGCCGGTAGAAAAGATACCCAAACAACTGGTCGCGTACGTAAAGACCATCAAAAATATCGGGGTCCCCCCGCCACCACCTGCCCCCGCTGCAACCAGTGCGATGACCAGGATCATGATGCTGCTCCGTTCGAGAACCGGCAATGACTTTTCCCAGTACAAGAAGAGCACGATAACGCGCCGGATAGAACGGCGTATGGTGGTTCACACCCTTAAGGATATGGAGGCATACGCCCGGTACCTCCAGGAGAACCCCCCCGAGGTCCAGGTCTTGTTCAAGGAACTTCTCATCAACGTGACCAGTTTCTTCCGGGACAAGGAAGCATTTGAAACCCTGGCAAAAGTGGTCCTGCTACGTATATTTGAAGGAAAACCTGAGAACTATATCTTCCGGGTCTGGGTGCCGGGGTGTGCTTCCGGTGAAGAGGCCTACTCCATCGCCATTCTATTTTCCGAGTACATGGACGAGATCAAACAGGAGTTCAAGCTCCAGATCTACGCGACTGATATCGATGACGATGCGATCGCAACCGCACGGGCAGGCACGTACCCGGCAAATATCGCCATCGATGTCTCACCTGAGCGACTGCGCCGGTTCTTCTCAAAAGGGGACAACGGGTTCCGGATAAAGAAAGAGATCCGGGAGATGGTCGTCTTCGCCATCCAGAACGTGATCACTGACCCCCCGTTTACGAAAATGGACCTGATCAGCTGCCGGAACGTGCTGATCTACC
>JBAXTR010000083.1:0-8143 GCA_037130095.1 Methanomicrobiales archaeon | reverse complement strand
GGTCCACGAATAAACAGGATTTAATGTTGCAGAGGAATGCCAAGAACGCTTCGCAGAACCAGTTGATTCCCCGGGTTAGTGAATTAACCGGACTGGATCATGAAGCGCGTATTCGTGATCAATAGAGGCGTAAACCTGAAATTTCGATAAATCAGGGTCTTACATATTATACCAGTGTGGAACCCCTGATGGCGTAAACGATCCCTTTATTGACTGTTTCTCCAAAAATGTACTGATAACAATGCAGATCGAAAGGATATCGCACCGGAGATTACCGGTTATTGCAACCTTCATGATTTTTTTCTGTGCCTTGTGCACAACCGGGGCTTTTGCATCATCCATTAGTTTCCAGGGAACCGGGACCAACCTGATATCAGACACTTCACTGGCAAATACCGGATGGCACCTGATCTCTTATGACAATGGAAATTCTTTGGTCTCCGTCGCAGATGGTTCGGAGATCACCCTGAAATTCAATGAAGATGGCAGCATTGGCGGATCAGGAGGTATTAACCTCTATTTCGGGTCATATACACAAACGGGTAACATGGTAAAATTTGGCACCATTGGGAGCACAATGATGGCAGGGCCTGAACCTTTGATGGACCAGGAGAGCACTTTTTTCCTCCTCATTGATTCGGCAAGGGCGTTCCATAACGCAGGTAGCACTCTTGAATTGTCCGATGCAACAGGTCGCGTTCTATTAATGTTCGAAGCTGATAATCCAGGGAAGACAAACAATTCCGGAGGTAAAAGTCCTGCAATGGTATTGCCAGGGACCAAATGGCAGCTCCTGTCATATTCACTCAATAATGCAGTCGTTTCGGGGACCGATGTCAGTACAATTACGCTGATATTTGATGATGCAGGCAACCTCAGTGGATTCGGCGGTGTAAACAGGTATTTTGGGAGTTTTAATCAGGAGGGAAATGCCATTGCAATCGGACCGATAGGATCAACAAGGATGGCGGGGCCTGAACCCCTGATGACACTTGAAACGGTATATTTCGTCTTGCTCGAATCAGCGACCGCTGTCAGCGTTACCGGAAATTCGCTCAATCTGGCCGATGTGAGTGGTAATACCTTATTAATATTTGAACCACAGGGTACGGTTTCCCAAAGCAAATACCCGGTATTCCCTCTCCATGGATCATCACATTCTGTATTCCCACACATTACAGGAGGGCAATCCTCACCGGCAATAACAGACCGTTTTCATAAAGCGTATAACCGGAGCATTTCAACTACCGGGGCTCAAACAGGACTGCTATATACGGGAATTGGCATTGTGACAAAACCCACGGTGGGAACTCAGCAAAGGCCATCTTTGATGCCTCGCTTGAATGACTCGATTACTCCACCTGTGTCCTACCCTGGCGGACCCCTCTATTAAAACTTTTTTTTAGCCTTCGTAATATCGATTCCCTGAAAATTTCCAGGTATTTTGAAGTTGTTAGTCCATGGCATTCCTTGAAATTTTTCCGTACAATGAACGGACAATTACATTGCATTATTAAAAATGAAAAGAGGGAGGTTAGTACAACATCAGGAAATGCAGCCGGATACTTCAGGTGTTTAATATCTTCCCGTCTTTTAACTGGATAATCCGGTGGAAATACTCTCGATGCCAGTCCTCGTGAGAGACCATAACGATCGTCTGTTTCATATCTTCATTGATCTCCCTGAACAGGTCCAGCACCATTCTCGAATTTTCTGAATCGAGGTTTGCGCACGGTTCATCAGCAAAAAGGATATCGGGATTATTGACCATCGCACGTGCGATTGAGACACGCTGCTGCTGGCCACCGGAGAGCTCGCGGGGGAGGTGGTCACGCCGGTCACAGAGGCCTATCTTCTGGAGTATCCCGTGACTGTCTTTCATGATCTGTTCTTCGGTCCGGTCATCACGCAACATTGCTGGCAGAGAGACATTTTCCATAACCGTGAGATCGGGTACCAGTGCATAGTCCTGGAATACGTACCCGAGCTTGTAGAGCCGGAACATGGTCTTTTCATGATCATTGAGGGCCAGCACGTCCATACCATCCATAAGAATCTTTCCCGATGTTGGCAGGTCCAGGAGACCGAGCATATGCAGGAGCGTGGTTTTTCCACTGCCGCTTGCCCCCACGATACCGAGGAATTCGCCCTTTTCAATACTGAGTGTAACTCCGTCAAGAGCTTTGACCTCCACGTTACCCATATGATAGATTTTTCGCAGATCGCTAATCTCGATCATGTCAGGCCCTCATCGCAGTCTGGATATCCTCCCGGGAGACCTGGTAGGCGGGGACATACCCGGCAACAACGGCTGCACAGAACAGTATCACGGAATTGGTCAAAAGATCCAACGGGGTGATATACAGGTATGCAGACCATTCGGGAGTCACGATTGGGTGTACTGACATGTATGCCGCGAGTGCGAGCGTGATGATAATCCCGAGAATAATACCGAGGATACCGAGAATCATGACCTGGAACCCGTAGTTATGCATGATGACCTCCTTGTCTACGCCGATTGCCTTGAGGATCCCAATCTGTTTGCGGCTGTTAAGGGTCTTGATGGTAATGACAATGAACAGCACAACAGTCGTGATGATGACACTGACTATGAGGGACACCATGTTGATGATAGCAAAACTCTGAAGTACCTTCCCAATGCTTTTACTTAGCAGGTCCGTCATGCTCTGGACTTTCCCGGACACACCCACCCCGTATGAGAGAAGTTCATTTTTGATGAACTGCTCAGAATACCCGGGTTTTGCCCTGACGGTGATGTAATTAGCCTGGTCCAGTGTTTTTCCTTCCACCTGTTCCATATCGGTCCATGTCACGAACGCCGCGTTATCAACCGGGCTCCAGCCGGTCAGATAGATCCCTTTTACCCGGTATTCTTTTGTGTACCCGTTGCCGTATTCGACCGTGATCGAGTCCCCGACCCGGACTCCACCCAGCGACTCCTGGAATTCATCCTCCTGGCGGACGGAGGCGTCCCCGGCAACCGGTTTCCCGATGATAATCTCACCGGTGTCGTCCTCGCCGAGATAACTACCGGCCACCATTTTCGTGTACACCGGTGATACCTCCTTCTCATCCGCGGGAGTGATGGCACGCACGGAAATACCAATTACCCGCTGCCGGTACTTGAAGGTCGCCCCCTTCGAGTAATGGGGGGAGGCCCGCTGAACACCCGGCATGCCATTGATCAGGTCAAGTGTAGCACCAAGGTCGGTAATGTACTGCTCGCCCGACTTGGGGCTGACGAGGACATTTGAGACCTCGTAATCCACCAGCTGTTTTGTAATGCCCTGCCCAATCCCGCTGAACATGGAGGGCAGGAATATCATGTTGGTAAAGCACATCCCGATGATCAGGATAGTCAGGATTGTGCTTGTGCGGCTCCCCCGCTGGAGTGAACGCAGCGCGAGGAGGAAGGCAACTTTTAGTTCTTTTTTACCCATGGAAGGGCCCCATTGCCGCTTTTCCGTGGCAGGTACCAATAGCGGTAAACAAGGAATCCTGCCGCAAGGAGGACCAGTACAACAATGATGATCATTCCTGAGTAATCCGCCGGGACTATCCTGACCGACATTGGTTTTGAGAGGGTATGTGTACCAAGGTCATCAGTATAGGTGATAGAAGTTGAATAATCAAAGGTCCCCCCTTTCCCCCCATCGAGCATAAACACAGCAGGAGCATCGTTTCCGGGCTTGATCTTACCAATAAACGCCTGTTTGGTCCCAGTCATAGGAAGGTCAACCATTGCTGCGACCTGTTTTGCTTCCCCGGTACCTGTATTCTCAATCCGGATGGTGAGATCAAATGGCTGATCGGCAGCGACCCGCCGGGGATCGGTATCAACCGACACGAATCCCAGCTCTGCCTTGCCTTTCATCAAAACATCAATTGACGCTGTTTCTACATGGCTGGTCCCATCAATCCAGTTGTACTGGAGAATAACAGGGACTCGGATAAGGCCGGGAGGGGTATCCCTGTCGGACAACAGGACGAAATTGACCATCCCTGATTCGTTGGCATTTATCGCACCAATATGGTATATGTCAGTTTTCTTCGGTGCAATCAGGTTACTCTCGTTGTTAATCCGGAGGATCACATCATCGGTGCTCGTTTCTCCGCTGTTCCTGACAACAAGCATTACCGGAATTTCCTCACCGGGGGTCACGGTGTCAGGGAGTGAACTTTCGACGATCATTATTGCCTTTTTCTGGATCCCCACCGGCGTATTAACATTGACCGGGATAGGGTACCGCGTACTCCGGCCACCAGTCGTATCGATCCATACTTCAGGGTAGTACATCCCGGTCTCTGCCGGTGCCCTGATGGTGAACGTTAACGGAATCGACTGCCCGGGCCCGATTTCTCCCACATGCTCGAAATCTTTGCTCAGTACCTGGATCCCCTTTCCCTCCAGCTGGACATTTTCAATGTTCACGTTGATGTCCGTAACTTTGGTGGTCGTGAAATCATTGGCAACCACCCCGGCATTCTCCTTCAGGGAGGCGCTTGATGCGGTATTTTTCACAACAATGGTGATTGTCCCAAGGCTATCGGGCATCATTATTGAAGGATGCACCTGGTACTCGCTTATCTGTACAGTCGGATCACCGGCAGCGAAAGCCGGGACTATCATGGCAACAGTGATCGCAAGTGCAATTATGATTATACTGATTAATTTCATCTTGTTCAGTCCACCTGTATCCGGGAAATTTTCATATATCGAAATTCCATCCCTATGGAAATTTGTTCTGAATATATTCGCTTGAATTTATAGTATATTTTTTTGTTGGTATCCTGTACGGTTACCTGTGATATTGATTTCCAAAATGCATCCTGAATTCAACAGAATAGGAGGAATATTTTTCGCCACCCCAAGGTGGAGGAATAAATGATTATTCTCCGTTCTTCCGGTTTACCTATCTGCCATGGAAATAACAGAACGCGGTATCATCGGTATTCCCTGTTTCTGGATGGCATATAAAACCCTGAACTTCCCATCACGGTAATTCATCACAATTTTCTTCGGGTGCAGCCTGCTCAGGAAATAGGGGGGTAAAATCCGGTCCAGTTCACCTAATCCACCAGAAAAAAAGGACCTGATATCATTTCCAGGGGGATTAGTCATAATCACCTCTATCACCATGGAGCGTTTCTGTTTATCAGTTACATCAAGGTCAACAATAAGGAGTGAATCTGGCAGATTTGTCCCAGGAGCCGTGAACAGCAGGGTTACTTTTTCTTCAAGCTGGTGAACTTTTTCACCATCAAGCCGCCTGGAAAAGGTACCGGCAAGATACCCGAAAGGGAGCATCCCGATGCCAATTATCAGGATAGGCAGTTCTTCCTTCAATATTTCTTCACTGCTCCGGTACGATACGGGAGTCCCAAGAATGTTACTTATTTCCTGGATAATCTCTGCTTTTTCCGGGGCCGATGATCTCGTATTACACCAGATCCCGAACTTTCCCGGGGGCCTGTTTACCATTACAACCCTTTTATCTTCAGAAGTCCCGCTTTTTGGTATAAAGTCCGGGCCAAATAGTTCAACATTGACATCAAGAGCATACTCACCGTCGTCCAATCCGACAATAACACCTGAAATCACCCTTCCTATCGGTGGTTGCCGGGGGTCATGGACCGAGTAAACAGGGATAATCACATGATCTATCGTATCAAGATGCTGCTTAAGGTCGTCAAGAGTTACACACTGATGGTCTGACACCTGGTGTGTCGTAGCGATACGGACAGACTGTCGGGTCATTGCTGTTAGGTAATCTTTTCAGTTTATCAGAATTAAAATAACCTTTTTCGGAAATTCCGGGGGCCTTCTGAATAGTGCGGGTAATCCTGGACAGAGAGCAACAGCCACACAGTATTAATCAGAACAAGGGGATACCCCAAACATTCATGTTCCTTTGCAGGGGATCAATTAGTATGTCGGATACCTCCACGAACCTGATAATATTTGGTGTATTATTAACGATTATTGGATTTATGGGCACATTTTCGGATACCCTCATGGCAGGTGCCTTACCCCAGGCAATGCTTCCCACGTTGTCATCAGTTAAAGCCTGGATATTTGAGCCGATTCTTATCATCGGGGTCATTCTCCTGGTCATCGGCATCATACTCTATACCAGAAGACCGGCAAAGATATAGCAGAAAAAGCCACGAGCAGCCATCTAACAGCTGCTAATTCAGTCATACCCGGCAATAATCCTTCAATATTTCTTCTTTTATGTATGGAGTGGCCATTTTTTAAAAACTGCATGCAGGTATAACGGGAAATTGCGATAACGGATGCAGCAAAAACGGGGGTATTGTATCCCAGGTAACCGGGCATCCATTTTTTATCTACAAAATAGCAGGTTACTATTGAATGGTCAATCAGTTTTCAGCTGACGAAGCAAACATGGGGATACTGGTCGGAGCTCTCGCCATAGCTATCCTCCTGTCCCTTGCAATGTACTCGTTATTCATTTTCCCAGGCTTCTCAAGCGGGCAGAAGGCATTTTCCGGGTTGAACCAGCTGGCAGATTCACCCGTCATCGCCAGCAATATCACAGGATACGCAGATATATCCGGTTTACTTGGGCCAGTACTGGTGACCAATGCTGTCCCGGACCCTGGCATGCTCGGCGCCGTGCTGATGACGGTCCAGCTCGACTCTTTGAGATATGTCTGGAAACCGGGTTCAGGAGTAGACCTCGATAAAAGCACGGTACTTTTTGTCAGCCCAAAAGGCCGTGAAGTGGTCCCGAAGAATAGCGGGCTGCCGATGCAGAAACCCGGATGGATAATTGTCCGGAAAGGGAGTACAATCCCTTACCAGAATGCCGACCAGGATAATATCCTGGAACCCAACGAGGCGTTTGTACTATTTATCTACCCATCTGTTCCCCTCCCTCCTTCAACACCTTTCACCATAACAATCGGTATGCCGGAAGAGGACGCGCTTATCGTAAACAGAACCGTTCCCGCGAATATCAGACCGATAATGAACCTGTTATAGAAGTTTTTTTGTTACGCAGGGCCCGGAAAGTTACTATTTTTTAAGCAGGTATGCGACCGGAAATCTATCTTACCTTGGCTTTTGGTCCATTCACTTTTCGGTACTGCATATGCCTGTAACGAAAGAAGAGAATAATAGCCGCGATCACCTAGTAGTAATCATGAAGTATACAGCGCGGCATGTACGCAAATTTCTCGAAGAGGGAAAGATCGATTACCAGCTCTGGAAGATGCATTTCCCTTCGCTCCTCGAGTCAAGGGTACCCACTTGCGAGGAATGTGATGATTTTAAAAGCAATCTCTGTACAGGCGGGAAGGAGCCGGTTGAATGTTTCCTCGCCATCGAATCCTGTACTGATCAGGCATCAGACGATGAAACCAAGAAACAACCGGGAAAGGAAAAATCAAAGAAATACCAGTGGAACAGCAAAGGAAAAGAAAAAATAATCCCATCGGGCGCGAATAAGGCATACGACCAGTCAAAATTATAACCCTTTTTTAATACAGGATATTTATTGAATCCAGGCCCTGGGGAACGGTCCTCCTGATACTGAAGGATGCCCCGCCGGGGGGTTTGACCTCCAGGGTGAACTGTGTCCCTGCCTGGATTACACCAGTAGGTCTCGCATAGATCGTCCAGATTTCGGTATTTGTGAGGATCCCATTGTTATTTGCGCCCCCGGGGCGGCTGATATTCCATTCACCGGGATTGGCCGGTCCGGATGTATATTTGAGTGATTCAAG
Organism: Methanomicrobiales archaeon; assembly: GCA_037130095.1. Lineage (GTDB taxonomy): Archaea > Halobacteriota > Methanomicrobia > Methanomicrobiales > Methanospirillaceae > CAIKOD01. Next base: position 370 of record JBAXTR010000083.1, on the reverse strand, counting down.
CAGGCCTTCCGTGCTGATGATCATCTGGCCACCCCTTAAGTCAAAAGGAGTCTTGCCTGAAGAAATAGTTACACCAAACTGTACCATATCGATACCAAGGGAGGGGGCTGATGACAGCCCATAGATATCACCAACAACAAGGACTTTAGATGCTGCCCCCTGGACTTCTGCATTGACCACTTTCTGGCTGACCTGGGTAGTGAAAAACCCGGTCCCAAGCATAATATAGGTAAACACAGAGGCAACGACAATAAACGCAATAAATATGATGGCAGCCTCTATTCCGCTAAATGCATCATCATGCAGGGAAGGTTGTTTCATGGGAAATCATACTCCAGGTATCTGCGGAATTTTTGCTAATAATTACCTG